>JAFPBC010000282.1 GCA_017390595.1 Selenomonadales bacterium
CTCGAAAAACCGGCAACGGCTGAAGAGATCAACGCAAAACTCAAAGAAGCTGCTGAAGGCGAACTCAAAGGTGTACTCGGCTACACGGACGAACCGCTCGTATCGAAAGATTTCTGCGGCAACGCAAATTCCTCCATCGTTGATGGTCTCTCCACGATGGTCATCGAAGACAACATGGTCAAAGTCGTTTCCTGGTACGACAACGAATGGGGTTACTCCAACCGTGTTCTCGACCTCGCTTCCTACATCGCTTCCAAAGGCTTGTAATTCGCAAGACAACGATATAAAAGAATAAAGTAAAAAAGGGTCACTTTTCGAGGTGACCCTTTTTGGAGGTATATGAAACGATGAATAAACAAACGATCCAAGACGTGAATGTACAGGGCAAAAAAGTATTCGTTCGCGTTGACTTCAACGTACCGATGAAAGACGGCGTGATCACGAACGATACGCGCGTGCGTGCAACGCTTCCGACGCTCAACTATCTCTTAGAACAAGGCGCGGCAGTCATCCTCGGCAGCCATCTCGGCAGACCGAAAGGACAGCGTGTGCCCGAGTTCACGCTCGCACCGGTCGCTGTACGTCTCGGCGAATTGCTCGGCCGTGAAGTAAAACTCGCTCCCGACTGCGTAGGCGAAGAAGTAAGCAAAATGGCAGCCGAGCTCAAAAGCGGCGAAGTCCTTCTTCTTGAAAACCTTCGTTACCACAAAGAAGAAGAGAAAAACGATCCCGAGTTCGCGAAAGCTCTCGCATCGCTTGCCGATGTGGCAGTCAACGACGCGTTCGGTGTATCGCACCGTGCCCATGCTTCGGTAGAAGGCATCACGAAATTCATTCCGGCGGTAGCAGGCTACCTCATGGAAAAAGAGATCAAATTCGTCGGTCAGGCAGTGGCAGACCCCGTTCGTCCGTTCGTTGCCATCATCGGCGGTGCAAAAGTATCCGATAAGATCGGTGTTATCGACAACCTCTTGACGAAAGTCGACACGCTCATCATCGGTGGCGGTATGGCTAACACGTTCGTAGCGGCACAAGGCTACTCTGTTGGTAAATCGCTTCTCGAAGAAGACAAACTCGACCTTGCTCGTCAGCTCATCGCAAAAGCAAAAGAAACGGGCGTCAACCTCCTTCTCCCGACGGATATGGTCGTAGCAGACCGTTTCGCGCCCGATGCAGAACACAAAAACGTAGCAGTAGACGAGATCCCTGCCGACTGGATGGCACTCGATATCGGTGCTGATACGGCAAAAGCATATGCGGCAGCTCTCGAAGATGCGAAAACTGTCGTATGGAACGGCCCGATGGGCGTATTCGAAATGGATGCTTTCGCACACGGCACGACGGCTGTTGCCAAAGCAGTAGCGGCTTCCGACGCAACGAGCGTAGTAGGCGGCGGCGACTCCATCTCGGCACTCCAGAAAACAGGTCTTTCCGACCAGATCACGCACATCTCCACGGGTGGCGGTGCGTCCCTCGAGTTCCTCGAAGGCAAAGTGCTCCCGGGTATCGCGGCACTTGCCGACAAATAAGAATTTTTGACTGAAAGATTAGGAGGAACTTATTATTATGCGTACACCTATCATTGCAGGCAACTGGAAAATGAATAACACGACAGCAGAAGGCAAAGCTCTCGTTACAGAACTCGCGGCACTCGTAGCAGACGTGAAAGATCGTCAGATCGTCGTTTGCGTACCGTTCACCATCCTCGGTGCGATGAAAGAAGCACTCGCCGGCACGAACATCGCGCTCGGCGCGCAGAACCTTCATTGGGAAAAAAGCGGTGCTTACACGGGCGAGATCTCTGCTGATATGCTCCTTGACATGGGCGCGGAATATGTCCTCATCGGCCACAGCGAACGTCGTCAGTACTTCGCTGAAACGGATGAGACGGTCAACAAAAAAGTCCTCACGGCATTCGCGAATGGCATCGTGCCGATCCTCTGCGTAGGCGAAACGCTCGAAGAACGTGAAGGCGGCATCATGGAACAAGTCATCAACACGCAGGTAGAAAAAGCACTCGTAGGTCTTACGGGCGAACAGATCAAACAGCTCGTCATCGCTTACGAACCTGTATGGGCGATCGGTACGGGCCGTACGGCAACTGCCGATCAGGCAAACGAAGTCTGCGCGCTCATCCGCCGCAAAGTGGCAGAACTTTTCTGCGAAGAATGCGCAAGCGAAATGCGTATTCAATACGGCGGCAGTGTAAAAGCTAACAACGCGGCTGAGATCATGGGCAAAAGCGACATCGACGGCGCGCTCGTCGGCGGTGCTGCGCTCAAAGCGGATAGCTTCAGCCAGATCGTAAAATACTAATACAGGTGAAGAACATGACGAAACCGAAAGCGCCTATCGCGCTTCTCATTCTCGATGGTTGGGGATTCGGTCGCGAAGGCGACCCATCCAACGCCGTCAACGCGGCAAATACACCGCGTATGGATGCGCTCTTTGAAACGTATCCGAACACTCGCCTCTCTGCTTCGGGCGAGGCGGTCGGTCTTCCCGACGGACAGATGGGCAACTCTGAAGTCGGCCATCTCAACATCGGTGCAGGTCGCATCGTATATCAGGAGCTTACGCGCATCACCAAGGCCATCAAAGACGGTGACTTCTTTACCAATCCCGTCCTGTTGGCGGCGGCTGACAATGCGAAGAAAAACGGCAGTGCGCTCCACTTGATGGGTCTTCTCTCGGACGGCGGCGTACACAGCCACAACACGCATCTCTACGCGCTTCTTCGATTCGCGAAAGAGCAGGGTATTGAACGCGTATACGTTCATGCCTTCCTTGACGGCCGTGATGTACCGCCGTCGTCGGCAAAAGAGTTCGCGCAGGAGCTTGAACAAGAGATGGCATCTATCGGCGTAGGCAAGATCGCGACGGTCGCAGGCCGCTACTACGCGATGGACAGAGACAAACGCTGGGAACGCGTCGAAAAAGCGTACCGCGCGATGGTATGCCGTGAAGGCGAGATGGCAGTCGATGCCAAAACGGCTATCGAAAACTCGTATGCGGCAGGCACGACGGACGAATTCGTACTCCCGACCGTCATTGATGGCGGTGAGGCGATAGCAGAAGGTGACAGCGTCATCTTCTTCAACTTCCGTCCCGACCGCGCGCGTCAGCTCACACGCACCTTCTCCGACGCATCGTTCGACGGATTCGTTCGCCCGAACGGATGCTTCCCGCTCTACTTCGCAACGATGACGCAGTATGAAGAGTCGCTCGAAGTAGAAGTCGCGTATCGTCCGCAATATCTGACGAACACGCTCGGCGAGACGATCGCGAAAGCAGGTCTCAAACAGCTCCGCATCGCCGAAACGGAAAAATACGCACACGTTACCTTCTTCTTCAACGGCGGCAACGAAGAGCCGAATGTTGGAGAAGACCGCATCCTCGTGCCGTCGCCGAAAGTCGCAACGTACGACCTTCAGCCGGAGATGAGCGCGTACGGCGTAACGGAAAAAGTCCTCGCCGAGATCGAGAAAAAAACGTATGACTTCATCATCTTAAACTTCGCCAACGGCGATATGGTCGGCCACACGGGCGTATTCGAAGCGGCGGTCAAAGCCGTCGAAACGGTCGATGAATGTGTCGGAAAAGTCGTCGATGCGATGCTTGCCGCAGGCGGCATCGTCTGCGTAACGGCAGACCACGGCAATGCCGACCAGATGATAGATGCCGTAACAGGCGAACCGTTCACCGCGCACACGACGAACCAAGTACCGTTCATCGTATGCGGTGCGGGAGAAGGAACACTCTCGGAAGGTAAGCTTGCCGACATCGCGCCGACCATGCTCGGTCTTGTCGGTATGACAGCACCTGATGAGATGACAGGGATCAACTTGTTTCAGCAAAAATAAGGCTCCATAAGGAGGCGTATCATGTGACGATCGTCCAAGATGTTTTTGCTCGCGAAATACTTGATTCTCGTGCCAACCCGACTGTTGAAGTCGAAGTCGCCTTATCGGGTGGTGTACGCTCGCGTGCATCCGTACCGTCGGGTGCTTCCACAGGGGCATCGGAAGCGGTAGAACTGCGTGACGAAGAACATGCCCGCTACGGCGGCAAAGGCGTTCTTCGTGCCGCGGATAACGTCAACCGCATACTGCGCTCGCGTATCGTCGGACAAGAAGCCGAAGATCAGCTTCTCATCGACAGCGAGATGATCCGTGCCGATGGTACGGCAAACAAAGGCAGTCTCGGTGCCAATGCTCTATTGGGTGTAAGCCTTGCTGTTGCGAGAGCCGCAGCCTCGCAGGCAGGGATACCTCTTTATCGGTATATCGGCGGTCTTCGTGCAGGGAGACTGCCCATACCGATGATGAATATCTTTAACGGCGGACAGCACGCCGACAACAATGTTGATATCCAGGAATATATGATCGTGCCTGTGGGAGCAATGAGCTTTCGGCAGGCACTTCGCATCGGTGCGGAAGTATACCACACCTTGCGAAACGTTCTCAAACGAGAAGGCATGGCCACTACCGTCGGCGACGAAGGCGGCTATGCACCGAACCTCACATCAAATGAAGACGCGCTCCGCTATCTTATGGTTGCTATCGACGAAGCAGGCTACGTGGCGGGGCGCGATGTATTTTTGGCGCTCGACGTCGCCGCCAGCGAATTCTGTGAGAACGGGCGATATACGTTCGAAGGCAAACGGATGACGAGCGATATGCTCATCGACTACTACGAAGAGCTGACCAAACGATATCCCATCATCTCTGTCGAAGACGGTCTTGCCGAAGACGATTGGCACGGTTGGCAAGCCATGACCGCGCGGCTCGGCGGACGCGTCCGCCTTGTCGGAGACGACCTCTTTACGACGAATCCGAGCCGTATCGCGCGAGGCATTCGTGAGCGGGCGGGAAACGCGCTTCTCGTCAAGCCGAATCAGATCGGCACCCTCTCCGAGACGCTCTACGCCATCCGCCTGGCAGAATCGGCAGGATACAGCACCATCATCTCGCATCGAAGCGGTGAGACCGAAGACGACTTCATCGCAGACCTTGCCGTCGCGGTAAGCGCTCCCTTTATCAAGACAGGCGCACCCGCCAGAAGCGAGCGTGTCGCCAAATATAACCGCCTTCTCCGTATCGAAGACGAGCTTGGCAGTATGGCAGAATATGCAGGAAAATCCGTCCTTGCCAATAACAGGTAAGAATACGCGGCCGACAGGAAAATGTCGGTCGTTTTTCTTTTGAGAAGGCGAAAAAAATGCATAAAAAATTCACTTTTGGGATAGGCACGACGCTGTTTTTGTGGTATGCTAAAAACGAGAACAGACTTATATGGAATGGATGAGAATAGAGAGAATCTCCATAGAACAAGGTGACTGATAAAGTGGCCTGTTTTTGGGTTTCTTCTTTTTTTTTAAATCTGAACGGTAAGGAGAGAAAACGATGGAAAAAGTAACAGCGATCGTCATCGGTGGCGGTGCAACGGGCGTAGGTATCCTTCGCGACCTCGCAATGCGCGGTGTAGATGCTATGCTCATCGAACAGCGTGACTTGGCTCACGGTACAAGCTCGCGTTATCATGGATTACTTCACAGTGGTGCGCGTTATGCGGTAAAAGATGCGGAAGCAGGCCGCGAATGTATTGAAGAAAACACGATCCTCAGACGTATCGGTCGTCATTGCGTAGAAGCAACAGAAGGCTTCTTCGTTCGTACGGTCGAAGACCCCGAAGATTTTGAAGCAAAATGGGTAGAAGGTTGTAAAAACTGCGGTATCTCCGCGGTACAGATCTCGGTCGAAGAAGCACTTCGCCTTGAGCCGAACCTCAGCCCGAAGATCAAAGCAGTATATCGCGTTCCCGACGCGGCGATCGACGGTTTCCGTATGGTATGGCAGAACGTCGCATCCGCACGTCGTTACGGCGCGAAAGTCCGCACGTACACGGAAGTCGTTCGCATCAACTCGACGAACGGCCAGGTAACGGGCGTAACGGTACGTGACTACTTCACAGGTCAGGAATACCAGATCGCTTGCGATTTCGTTATCAGCGCAGTCGGCTCCTGGGCAGGCGAACTTGCCGCAAAAGCAGGTCTCCAAGTAGGCGTACAGCCGGACAAAGGAACGCTCATCGCGTTCAACCATCGTATTGCCAGCCGTGTCATCAACAGACTCCATCAGGCGTCCGACGGTGACATCTTCGTTCCGCACGGCTCCATCACGATCCTCGGTACGACCTCCATGGCGGCAGACAAAGCAGACGACACAGAACCGTCCGTAGAAGAAGTCAAAAAACTCCTCAACATCGGCCGCGTTCTTTTCGAAAATATCGACGACTACCGCATCCTCCGCGCCTTCACGGGTACGCGTCCGCTTTACAGCGCAGACCCGAACGCAAAAGGCCGCGGCGCATCGCGCGGTTTCGTAACGCTCGACCATGCACATGATGGTCTCAAAGGCTTCATCAGCATCGTTGGCGGTAAATTCACCACGTATCGCTTGATGGCAGAAAAAGCAGTTGACATGGTATGCGAATACCTCGGCAACAAAACGCCGTGCCGTACGGCAGAAGAAGATATCGTAGAAGACCCGTCGGAAGCACTCATGGGCCGCGCGAAAAAATTCTTCCCGGTACACGGTGCAAGCCTCGCGGCATCCCGTCTCGGCGCAGAAGGTCTCTCCCGCGTCGTTGACAAACTCGAAAAACAGCCGTCTTCGCGTCAGCTCGTTTGCGAATGCGAAAACGTAACGCTCGCCGAAGTAGAAGAAGCGGCAGCAGACCCCACGAGCTTTACTTTGAGTGATGTTCGCCGCAAAACGCGTATGGGCATGGGTACCTGTCAGGGTGCATTCTGCACGTACCGCACAGTCGGCACGATGGTAGCGAACGACCTCACGAACGGTCAAGACAGCAAAGAACTTCTCAAAGACTTCATTGAAGCGCGTTGGAAAGGCATCCGCCACGTCCTCTGGGGCAACGCGATCCGCGAAACGGAATTGACGCGCGGCATCTATGAAGGCACATTAAATGTGAACGGAGCGATGAAAAAATGAAGAAAAGTGATGTAGTTGTTATCGGCGGCGGCCTCTCCGGCTTGTTTGCCGCGGCAGTCGCTGCACAAAACGGTAAAAAAGTGACCGTCCTCTCGTATGGCGCAGGCTCGCTTACGATCGGCGGCGGTATCGTAGATATCATGGGTTATGCAGACGGCAACGTACCGTTCGCAACCCCGATCGAAGGTGTCAAAAACGCACCCGAAGGTCATCCGTACACATTCATCGGTGAAGATACTGTCAAAGAAGCAGTAGAAGCATTCAAAAAAATGGCATCGGCCGAAGGCTATGCATACCAAGGCTCGCTCGATGAAATGCAGTGGATCCCGACGGCTGTCGGCACGCTCAAACCGACTGCTCTCGTTCCGCGCACGATGGACGTTGCCAAAATGGAAGCAGCGAAAAAACTCGTTGTCGTAGACCTCGCAGGCCTCAAAGACTTCTCCGCTCCGATGGCGGCGAAAAACCTCGGCCTTCTTTTCCCGAACAAAACGATCGAGACCGTCAAAGTTCCCGAGCTTGAAAAAAGCGGCCGCGACATGACGGCATTCGACACGGCTCGTCTTCTCGACCGTGCAGATATCCGCACGATGTTTGCCGCAGCTCTCAAATCGAAAGCAGGCAAAGATGTATGCTTCATCGTACCGCCGATCCTCGGTACGCACGCATCGTACGTCGCGTTCGACGATATCACGAAACAAGTCGGCGCACCGCTCGTAGAATGTGCGGCAGTTGCTCCGTCCGTTACGGGTATCCGTCTTCGTGAGCTCATGCTCAGCATCCTCCGCAAACAGGGCGTCGTATTCATCGAAAAAGCCAACGTATGCGGCAATATCGTAGAAAACGGCAAAGTCGTTGCTGTTACGACGAAAGACTTCGGTCGTCAGCGCACCTACCGTGCAGACGAATTCGTACTTGCAAGCGGCGGTTTCTACGGCGCAGGCATCACAGCAGACCAAGAAAACGTAAAAGAAGTCGTATTCGACCTTCCGATCGTAGCACCTGCCAGAGTAGAAGACTGGACGAACGCAAAAATGTTCTCCGATGCGAAACAGCCGTTCGCAATGATCGGTATCGCAGTCAACGAACAGCTCCAGCCTGTTGACGCAGAAGGCGCGGTCATCTATCCGAACGTCCGCGTAGTCGGCCGTAACCTCGCGGGCTATGACTTCTGCTTCGAAAAATCGGGTAACGGTGTTGCCCTCACTTCCGCATACAAAGCGGCTTCGCTCATTGTAAAAGGAGGTAAAGCCTAATGAGTAAACATGTAGTAAACCCGGACCTTTGTACAGCTTGTACCGTCTGCGTGGCACACTGCCCCGTAGCCGAAGTAGTCCGTGAATATCGCGGTCCGAAACTCTCGGGTCCCGCAAGCGAACGTCTTCGTCTTCTCTCTCCGCAAGACGATGCATCGCTCGACTTCTGCTCCAACTGCAAAAACTGCGACATCTCCTGCCCGTCCGGCGTTCCCATCTCCACGCTCAACATGAAAGCGCGCGCGAAAATGTGGGAAGGCAAACCGGAACCGCAGGGTCGCAAAATGATGGCTCACGGCGAACAGATGGGTAAACTCCTCGCTCGCTTCCCGGGTGCGGCATCGATCGTCAACCTCGGTATGGGTCTCGGCAAAAGCCTCGGCATGATGGACATGGTCGGCATCAGCAGCAAAGCGCCGCTTCCGTCCTATGCATCCACCACGTTCTACAAACAGTTCAAATCGTTCAAACAAAAATCGTTTGATAAAAAAGTCGTATTCTATCCCGGCTGTACCATCAACTTCAACCAGCCCGAGATCGGTATGGACGTAGTCAAAGTTCTTCAAGCCAACGGCTATGAAGTCCTCGTTGACGAAGAATTCGTATGCTGCGGCTCCCCGCTCGTAGTCGGCGGTTACCTCGGCGAAGCAAACGAAAACGCTCGCAAAAACACGAGCCTCATGAACAAATGGCGTGCCAAAGGTTATCCTGTCATCACAGCCTGCACGAGCTGTGGTCTCATGCTCAAACAGGAATACCAAGAACTCTTCCACCACGAAGGCATGGACAAAAACGCCGAAAACATCTACGACATCATGGAATTCCTCTCCATGCTCGACGATGAAGACAAACTCAACACCAACTTCGGCCAGGTAAACGACACGATGCTCTACCATGCACCGTGCCATCTCCGCGCGCAAGGTATGGGTCTTCCGGCACTCGACGTCCTCAGCTTGATCCCCGGCTACCGCATCGAAAACGCGGCAGCAGGCTGCTGTGGTATGTCCGGCAGCTACGGTATGCAAGCCAACAAACGTGAGATCTCGCTCAAAGTCGGCGAAAAACTCTTCAATCGTATCCGCCAGGCAGGCGTCAAATCGGTCGTCAGCGACTGCGGTACGTGCCGTCTCCAGATCGGCGACGGTGCCAAAGTACAGGCTATCCACCCTGTACAGATCGTTGCTCGTGCATACGCAGCGAAATAAAAACAGCATAAACGGCGGTCTGCCAATCGGCAGACCGCTTTTATCACCAAAAAAGCAAAAATAAATCATTGCACACAGCTTCTCGCTATGATAGAATAAAACAGATAGGAAAGTTGGAGGTGTATTACTGTTGTTGACAGTATTGATGGTAATTGATGCAATCATTGCAGTTATTTTGATCGCTACGATCGTTTTACAATCCGGTAAAAGCGCAGGTATGGGCGGTTCCATCGGCGGCGGTGCCGACCAAGTATTCGGCGGCAAAGCAGGCGGCATGGACGCACTCTTGTCGAAACTTACGATGGTATTCGGCGCGATCTTCGCAGTCTTGACGGTCATCATCGCAAAAATGTCTGCATAACATAAGCGATAAAAGCGTACTCATTACGAGTACGCTTTTTTTATGCCCGAATCGATAAGAAAAAGACGACCACGATGGGTCGTCTTTTCTTATCGGGATGCCATACGCTCCGAATGGGAAAGCGTCGCGATATCGATACCTGCCATCGCTTCTCCGAGACCTTCTGACAATGCAGCGAGACAGCTCGCATCAGTAAAGTTTCGCACCGCTTCGACGATAGCACGTGCTCGTTTCGGCGGATCGGACGACTTGAAGATACCCGATCCGACAAACACACCGTCACAGCCGAGCTGCATCATCAGAGCCGCATCAGCAGGCGTTGCGATACCGCCCGCCGCAAAATTCACGACAGGGAGGCGGCCGCTTACACGTACATACTGAAGCAGTTCGAGCGGTGCAGAAAGCTCCTTCGCCAGCGACGAAAGTTCATCGGCCGAAGCCATCTGTACACGGCGGATATCGGCAGTCACAGCCCGCATATGACGAACTGCCTCAACAATATTGCCCGTACCTGCTTCGCCCTTCGTACGGATCATCAACGCACCCTCTGCGATACGGCGAAGTGCCTCGCCGAGATCACGCGCACCACAGACGAACGGTGCAGTAAACTTCGTCTTGTTGATATGATACCGATCATCAGCAGGTGTGAGCACCTCGCTCTCGTCGATACAATCAATGCCGAGCGCCTCAAGAACCTGCGCCTCAACAAAATGGCCGATACGACACTTCGCCATCACAGGAATAGACACAGC
>JAFPBC010000038.1 GCA_017390595.1 Selenomonadales bacterium
CCGATAGACGAAGCCAAGTTTGCCGAGGCGATCTTTGTTGTTAAAGAATTTGCTGAACAGATGGAAGCAGACGGTGCGGAGTATCCGACACAGTTCGAAGTACTGACCGCGGCGGCTTTTTGGCTGTTCGCCAAAGAAGGCGTAGACTATGCTGTCATCGAAGTCGGCCTGGGCGGGCTCTTGGACTCGACGAATGTCATCGTTCCCGAGCTGTCTGTCATCACGAGCATCGCTGTCGACCATGCGGAAAAATGCGGTGATTCTTTAAGCGGTATCGCGGAGCATAAGGCAGGCATCATCAAAGAAGGAGTGCCTGTTTTTGTGTATGCGGACGGTCTGCCGCTCGATATCGTGGAGAAGACGGCACAAGCGAAAAACGCGCCTGTCTATCTCGGCAGAAGAGATTTTTCGGCAGTGAGCTGTGGCGTGGCGGGCGGTATGCGTCATTTCACCTTTGTGCAAGGTAATGTGGAAGAGACGTACCGACTTCGTCTCTTGGGTTCGTACCAAGTGGACAATGCTTCTATTGCTGTTGCCGCAGCCAAACATCTCGGCATCGATAAGGAAGATATCGCGTGCGGTCTGGCATCGGTCGTATGGCCGTGTCGATTGGAGATATTGTCTGAGACGCCAACGATCCTCTTAGACGGTGCACACAACCTTGCGGGTGTGACGGCACTTCGCGCGAGTCTTGACGAACTCTTCCCGAACAAGAAGATATTGTTCCTGCTCGGCATCTTGCAAGACAAGGATGTCAAAGGCATGGCAGAAGTGCTTGTGCGTAAATGTGACGATGTCGTTATCACGTGGCCGCTCTCGGAACGTGCCGCATCGCCCGAGACGGTAGCGCGGTATATCAGCGCATCGCACGTTGAGACGGTAGAACGCATCGAAGACGGTATCGAGCGTGTGAAAGCGTTATCGGATGATGATTCTGTCATCTGCATCGCGGGCTCGTTCTATCTCGTCGGCAGAGCGCGGGAAGTGCTCACGGAAGAACATGAAAAATAAGCATATCGATGTAAATGCATCGGATAAAGTGGGAGGACGTTGTGGGAAAAAGACCTGCTCTCATAAACGCGGACAAACTAGCGTGGTTTAGTGAAAAAAGTGTATATTTGACGGCGTTCTTTTTGCCGATATCGATGCCTGTGATGGCTGTCTGTCTTTTCTTGGGATGGGGATGTTGGCTGGTCGGCGCGTATCGCCGAAAAGATCTTTCGCTCCATCGAACGAAACTCGATAAGTGGGTATGGGCGTTTGCTTTTTTGGCAGGGATCTCTGTCATACAATCGTCAAATCTGACGTATAGCATATTGAACTATCTGATACTGTTCGCGCATTATTTGGGATTCTATCATCTCGTCGTGCAGTATATTCGGACGACCGCAGACCTCAAGCGGCTCGTATGGACGATACTGGCGGCGGCTGTTATCGTTGTCGGATATGGATTCGTCCAAGCAATTATGGCGACCGATACGCAAGGTCACGCGTGGGTCGACCCGAGCCAATTCGCCGACATCAAGTTCCGCGTCTACTCGACGCTCGAGAATCCGAATCTCCTTGCGGGATTCCTTGTGATGATGGATGCTTTCCTTTTGGGATTCGCGTACAAGATCAAGGACAGACGGACAAGAATGTGGCTTCTCGGACTGTTCGTCGTATTTTCGGCGTGCTTGGGACTGACGTATTCGCGCGGCGCATGGATCAGCTTGCTCGCTGTCATGGTCGCAGGCAGTCTCGCCTACGGACGCAATACGTGGTGGATCGTCATCTTAGTGCCGCTCGCGCTTTTCTTCTTCAGCGACTCGTTTGCAGATCGTATCATGTCGATCATCCATCCCGTTGACACGTCGGCATCGCTCCGTCTTGCGCTTTGGGAGAGCACGATGGCGATGATACGAGACTATCCGCTCACGGGTATCGGTTGGGGAGCGTATTTGTGGACATATCCTACATACGACTTTTTCATTCAGAATCCCGATGTCAAGATATTCCATGCGCATAATATGTATCTGCACATGATGGCAGAAGTCGGTATCCCTGCGTTCCTTTTGTTCTTGGCGATCATCGGCAAGACAGTCTATATGGCTGTGCGTGTAGCGAAACGCAGTGCGGACAAGTGGCTTGCGGGCATGGCGATGGGCATCATCGCATCGATGCTCAGTCTGTTGGTGAATGGCGTAACAGATCATATTTTATTTAACATTCAGTTATCCATGTTTTTTTGGATGATGGTTGCCGCTGCTTATCGTGCATATTCTATCATGACAGAAGAAAATAAAATATAGTGATATAAATCATAAAAGGACAGAATTTTGCTGAAGTTTGAGAAAAAGATAACTTACTCACTAGCAGGATTCTGTCTTTTATTTATAGAATTTATACAACCATAACAGAAAATTATGAAATTTGTGCATTGAGTATAAAGAGAAAGATAGGGAGTGGAGAAGTATGGAAAAACATTCATGTTGTTGCGGCGGCAATAAAGGAAATGAGTTTGAAAAACTCGATGCTATCTTGGAGAAGTATAGAGAAAGCAAGGGAACATTGATCCCGATCTTGCAAGAAGTACAGAATGTCTATGGTTATTTGTCCAAAGAAGTACTTATTCATATTGCACAAAAAACACAGATCCCGATCAGCCAGATCTATGGTGTTGCGACGTTCTATTCGCAATTCCATTTGAATCCGCGCGGTAAACATATCATTCGTGTTTGCCAAGGCACGGCTTGCCACGTTCGCGGCGGTGCCAAGATATTGGCGGCACTTGAAGAGCTCTTGGAAGTCAATGCAGGCGAAACGACGCGTGACTTGAATTTTACGCTTGAAACAGTTGCTTGTATCGGTGCTTGCGGTTTGGCACCTGTTATGATGGTCGATGAAGAACCGTACGGTCGTCTTACACCGGAAGCACTTCCGGCAATTTTAGATCAGTATCGCTAATGATTCGGTAGGAGGAGGAGAACGATGAACGAAGCTAAAAGAGAAGTCCTGATTTGTGCAGGCGGTTGTATTTCTTCCGGTTCGAACAAAGTACAGGCAGCATTGCGCCGTGAATTGATCGATCGCGGACTTGATAGAGATATTCGTATCGTGGGAACGGGTTGTCACGGTTTCTGCGAAATGGGTCCGCTCGTTACGGTATATCCGGAAGGTGCGTTTTATGTACGTGTACAGGAATCCGATGTGAAGGAGATCGTAGAAAAACACTTGATCGGCGGAGAAGTCGTAGAACGCCTTTTGTATCAAGATCCTGTTTCGAATGAACGTATCCTTCATTCGGAAGATATTGATTTCTATAAAAAACAGATGCGTTTCGTCTTGGCAAACTGTGGTCACATCGACGCAGAAGACATCAACGCATATCTCGAAGTCGGCGGTTATAAGGCACTTGAAAAAGCGCTTACCGAAATGACGCCGGACGACGTTATCGAAGAAGTGAAGGCTGCAGGTCTTCGCGGTCGTGGGGGCGGCGGTTTCCCGACAGGCCTTAAATGGGGCTTCGCTCGCAAGTCTCCGGGCGAGAAAAAATATGTTGTATGTAATGCCGACGAAGGTGACCCGGGTGCATTCATGGACCGCAGTATCTTAGAAGGCGATCCGCACAGATTGTTGGAAGGTATGGCTATCTGTGGTTATGCGATCGGTGCCGATGAAGGTTACATCTATGTCAGAGCTGAATATCCGCTCGCTATCAAACGACTCAAGATCGCCATCAAACAAGCTATGGCTGAAGGCTATCTCGGTGAAAACATTTTTGATTCGGGCTTTAACTTTACGATCAAGATCAAAGAAGGCGCGGGCGCATTCGTATGCGGTGAAGAAACGGCTCTTCTCGCATCTATCGAAGGCAAACGCGGTATGCCTCGTCCTCGTCCGCCGTTCCCGGCAGTATCGGGTCTCTGGGGCAAACCGACCAATATCAATAACGTAGAAACGTTCGCTAACATCTACGATATCATTACTCGCGGTTCTGCTTGGTATGCAAGCATCGGTACCGAAAAGAGCAAAGGTACGAAGGTGTTCGCGCTTACCGGTAAGATCAACAATACGGGTCTTGCGGAAGTACCGATGGGTATCACGATGCGTGAGATCATCTTCGGTATCGGCGGCGGTATCCCGAACGGTAAGAAGTTCAAAGCTGTTCAGATCGGTGGTCCGTCGGGCGGATGCTTGCCGGAAGAACTTCTCGATATGCCTGTCGATTATGATTCGCTTACGAAGATCGGTGCGATGGTCGGCTCGGGCGGTCTCGTTGTTATGGACGAGTCTACTTGTATGGTCGATGTAGCACGCTTCTTCCTCAACTTTACACAGTCGGAATCGTGCGGTAAATGTACGCCGTGCCGTGAAGGTACGAAACGTATGCTCGAGATATTGACTCGCATCACGCAAGGCAAAGGCGAAGAAGGCGACATCGAGCTTCTTGAAGACTTGTGTTATAAGATCAAAGATACGGCTCTGTGCGGTCTCGGACAGACGGCGCCGAATCCGATTTTGAGCACGATCAAATATTTCCGTCATGAATATGAAGCACATATCCGTGAAAAACGCTGTCCGGCAGGTTCGTGTACGCGTCTTATCGGATATCGCATCACTGATAACTGCAAAGGCTGCAGTCTTTGTAAGAAAGTATGTCCTGCCAATGCGATCATCGGTGACATCAAACAGAAACATACGATCGATGCAAGCGTCTGCTTGAAGTGCGGTGCTTGTATGGAAAAATGTCCGTTCAAAGCGATTGAAAAAGGTTAACGAAAGATTCGTAGAGAGGGAGTGAACTGTGTGGAAATGGTGAATATAACGATTAACGGTCGTAGTGTTCAAGTTGATAAAAAAATGTCGCTTCTCGAAGCGATCCG
>JAFPBC010000283.1 GCA_017390595.1 Selenomonadales bacterium
AGCGGAATATGGTAATACGGGAACGGCACTTAACTACAATTCGCCGTTCGAGCTTTTGATTGCCGTTATCTTGTCGGCGCAGTGTACGGACGTGCGCGTCAATGTCATCACAGCACGCATATTCCCCGAGTATAATTCGGCAGCGAAGATGCTCACGCTCAGTCTTGCGGAGCTGGAAGAGCTCATCCGTGATTGCGGTCTCTTTCACAGCAAGGCGAAAAATATTTTGGCGGCGTGTCGTATCATCGAAGAAGAATTCGGTGGTGAAGTACCTGACACGTTTGACAAGCTCATCACGCTTCCCGGTGTAGGACGCAAGACTGCCAATGTTATGCTCAGCGTTTGTTTCGGCGTGCCCGCGCTTGCTGTTGATACGCACGTATTTCGTGTATCCAATCGCACGAAGCTCGCTAAAGGTAATACACCTGTTGACGTAGAAGAGGGCTTGATGAAAGTCATCCCGCGCGAAGCATGGGGCAATGCGCATCACTGGCTCATCTGGCACGGACGAAAGGTCTGTCGTGCGCGCAATCCGCTCTGCGCGAATTGTGTCGTACGTGACCTGTGCCCTTCGAAAGAAGAAAAATAAATCATAGCTTGATCACATCAAGCGGAGGATAGAAACATGGAATTCAGAAAAGCAAAATTTACAGATGTTGAGGCGATCCACGCTATCGTCAACGGATATGCCGAAGAAGGGCAGATGCTCGCTCGTGCACGCAACGTGCTGTATGAAACGCTCCGCGATATGACAGTGGCTGAGGAAGACGGCAAGATCGTCGGTGTCGGTGCGCTTCATTTGACATGGGACGCGCTTGCCGAAGTGCGTACGCTTGCCGTTGCCAAAGAGTACAGCCGTCGTCATATCGGTACAGGCATCGTAGAGCGACTTCTTCAAGAGGCGAAAGAGATCGGTGTCAAAACCGTGTTTACACTTACGTATCGTCCCGACTTTTTTGGTACGCTCGGTTTTGTCGAAACGTCGAAAGAAAGTCTTCATCATAAGGTGTGGAAGGATTGTATCAACTGTCCGAAGTTCCCTAATTGTGATGAGATCGCAATGACACTTACCGTAGAATAATAAAAGCTACCTTAGATATGCTAAGGTAGCTTTTATTTTTATGCTTTGATCGATTCGTTCGGTTTGACGATGTGAACGACAGAGGCGGTCTCTTTTTCGACTTGTGCTTTGAAAGCGGTCGGATCGGCCGCGATCGGAGGCCAGGTATTGTAATGGATCGGAACGATGTTTTTTGCCTTGATAAGTTTGGCTGCTTCGGTCGCATCGTCAATGCCCATCGTGAAGTTATCGCCGATCGGAAGGAATGCGTAGTCGATGTTGTATTTTGCGAAGAGTGCCATGTCACCGAAGAGTGCTGTGTCTCCTGCGAAGTAGAACGTCTTGCCGCCAAATTCAACGATGAAACCTGCCGCGCAAGCACCCGGCGCACCGCCCGAATGGAACGCTTGTACCATTTTGACTTTGCCGAACGGGAACTTGTAGCTGCCGCCAAGATTCATGCCGTGTGTTTCGTCGAAGTCTGCCATCGCGCAGATCTCGGGGATACCGATGACCGTTGCGCCGTTGACTTTGGCAAGTGCTTTCGTATCACCGAAATGGTCGAAATGACCGTGCGATACGAGGATATAATCGCATTTTACTTGGTTTGGTTTGATGGTTGCCATTGGATTGTGCGAGATGAACGGATCGAAGATAAGCGTCGTCTCTCCGTCGGAGAGTTGGATGCAAGCGTGCCCCCAATAAGTGATCTCTATCATGTAAATCATCCTTTCTGAAAATCATTGCGTATAACTCTATTATATATCAAAAAGACACT
>JAFPBC010000284.1 GCA_017390595.1 Selenomonadales bacterium
ATATAGATGAATTATGTAAGTACGCGTGGTGGCAGTGAAAATATCAAGTCGGCGGAAGCGATCATTCAAGGTCTGTCGGCAAACGGTGGTCTTTTCGTACCGACAGAGATCCCGACGATCGATGAAGCGTTTTTGTCAGGATTGACGAACATATCGTATCAAGACAGAGCCAAACAGGTATTGAGCAGATTCTTGGTCGATTATACGCAAGATGAGATCGATGCTTGTGTAATGGCGGCATATGGTGATAATAAGTTTGATACGACGGAGATCGCTCCCGTATATCCGCTTCGCGAAAAAGATGCGGTGTTGGAATTGTGGCACGGTCCGACAAGTGCGTTCAAAGATATGGCACTTCAACTCTTACCGCAGCTTCTTTCGACTGCGCTTAAGAAAACGGGCGAGAAGAGCGAGATCGTTATTCTCGTAGCGACTTCGGGCGATACGGGAAAAGCGGCACTCGAAGGTTTCAAAGATGTCGATCAGATCAAGATCGCTGTATTCTATCCGCAAAACGGTGTCAGCGAGATCCAGCGTCGTCAGATGATCACGCAAGAAGGCGGAAATGTTACCGTGCTGGCGGTCAAAGGTAATTTTGACGATGCGCAGACAGGTGTAAAACGTATTTTTAATGATACGGTATATAATGAAGAACTTCATGAAGACGGATTTAAACTCTCGTCGGCGAACTCTATCAACTGGGGTCGTCTCGTTCCGCAGATCGTATATTATTTCAGCGCATATGCCGATCTTGTAAAAAAAGGCACGATCGCAGTCGGTGATAAGGTGAATTTTGTCGTACCGACAGGCAACTTCGGCAATATCTTGGCAGGCTATTACGCGAAACGTATGGGACTTCCCGTAAATAAATTCGTTTGTGCGTCGAATGCCAACAATGTTTTGACAGACTTCTTGCGTACGGGTGTATATGACCGCAACCGTACGTTCCACAAAACAGCATCTCCGTCGATGGATATTTTGATCTCGAGCAACTTAGAGCGTCTTTTGTACCATGTGACTGACGGAAATGATGCGCAAGTGGCTCTTTGGATGCAGTCTTTGAATGAAACGGGTCGCTATGATGTCGGAGCAGAAGTGCTTGCGAAGATACAAGAACTGTTCTGGGCAGATTATGCGGACGATGAAACGACGCTTGCCAATATTCGCAAAGTGTTCGATGAAACGCACTACACGATGGATACGCATACATCGGTTGCGGAATATGTTGCCAATACATATCGTACGGCAAGCGGTGATGCCGATACGGTAAATGTGATCTTGTCGACGGCAAGTCCGTACAAATTTAATCAGAGCGTACTTGAAGCACTCGTTGAGAAAGATACGCTTGAAGGTAAAGATGAGTTTGCGATGCTTGACTGTTTGGCTGAGATCAGCGGCCTTATCGTTCCGCCCGCTTTGGCATCGCTCAAAACGGCACCGATCCGTCATACGACAGTATGTGCGAAAGAAGAAATGCCCGAAGTAGTAAAAGCATATTTAAAGAAATAAAAATGAAGAATATTCTGCCAATAAAAAGGGAAATAGCAAAAAAAGGCGAATCTATATAAAATGAGGTAAATTTTTAGGGATGCCACTGATAAAGCCCTAATAGAATAAGAAAAATAAATTAGAAAAGGATGATTATAATGGGTATGGAATGGAAAGCAAGCCAAGACTTTTTGGCTGTTGCAGGTAATGTAAGAGATAACTTGAGCCCTGCAGAATTGGTGGAAGCGGCACTCGTACGCGGTGAAGGCGTGCTTGCATCGAATGGTGCGCTTCGCGTTGTAACGGGTAAATATACGGGTCGTTCTCCGCAGGATAAATTCGTCGTTGATCTTCCGTCTGTCCATGACGAGATCGCTTGGGGCACGAATGCACCGATCGATGAAGCTGTATTTGATGCGCTCTACAAAAAAATGCTCGGTTATGCACAGAATAAAGAAGTGTTCGTATTTGACGGTATCGCAGGTGCCGATCAAGAGAGCCAGCTTCGTGTTCGTTTCGTAAACGAATTCGCATGGCAGAACCTCTTCGTACATCAGCTCTTTATCCGTCCGGAAGCAAAATTCGATACTCCGGAAGATTTCACGGTTATTTGTATGCCGGGCTTCAAAGCTGTACCGGCTGTTGACGGAACGAATTCGGAAGCATTCGTTTTGGTTCATCTCGAAAAAAATGTTATCTTGATCGGTGGCACGAGCTATGCCGGCGAAATGAAAAAATCGATCTTCTCGATCATGAACTACCGCTTGCCGAAAGCAGGTATCTTGTCGATGCACTGCTCTGCAAACGTAGGCAAAGACGGTACGTCCGCACTCTTCTTCGGTCTTTCCGGTACGGGCAAAACGACGCTCTCGGCTGACCCGAATCGTTGCCTCATCGGTGACGACGAACACGGTTGGAGCGATAACGGTATCTTCAATATCGAAGGTGGCTGCTATGCAAAATGTATCCACTTGTCGGAAGAGACTGAACCGCAGATCTGGAACGCTGTAAAATTCGGCGCGGTAGTTGAAAACGTATCCTTCGAAGAAGGTTCGCGTGTAATTGATTTTGATAATGGTGAACTCACTGAAAATACGCGTGCTGCATACCCGATCACGAGCATCCCGAATGCTGTTCTCGAAGGTAAAGCAGGTCATCCGAAAGCGATCCTCTTCTTGACGGCAGACGCATTCGGCGTATTGCCTCCGATCTCCAAATTGACGAAAGAACAGGCTATGTATCAGTTCTTGTCCGGTTACACGAGCAAATTGGCAGGTACAGAACGTGGTATCACGGAACCGCAGGCAACATTCTCGACTTGCTTCGGTCAGCCGTTCCTTCCGCTTTCGCCGCTCGTATACGCAAACTTGCTCGGTGAAAAAATGGAAAAACACAATACGGCAGTATATCTTGTCAATACAGGTTGGTCCGGCGGTCCGTACGGCGTTGGCAAACGTATGAAACTTTCTTACACTCGTGCTATGATC
>JAFPBC010000285.1 GCA_017390595.1 Selenomonadales bacterium
ATTATATTGGTGGTCGTAGTGTGCGGTATGCTCTGTATGTATGCTTTTGCCGATGCGGGCGGTGAAGCAAGATTTGTTCGGCAGATGGTGGGGAGGGATGTGACGATGCGTACATTCGTATGGCAGAGCGATGTGCTTGATGAGCGGATGCGTCTTGTATATCGACGGTGCGGAGAAGATTCGCTAGGTGAAGTATATCCTACGGTCGAGCGGTGTGCGGTCGGTGATGATACGTTTTTTCGTTATCGTGCAGAGCTAAACGGTCTGGTGCGTGGGGCGAAATACGAGTATGCTGTTACCAATGATAGAACCGATGTGTGGCATCGTTTTCATGTGGCTGATAGCAGATATACGGCACTTATTTTTACCGATTCGCAATGCGGTGGAGATTATCACGTGTGGCATGAGGTCGTGCGGACGGCGAAGAAAGAGGCGGCTTCGGCAGACTTGTGCTTGCATCTCGGTGACTTGGTCGATTGCGGTGCATCACGGTATCAATGGGAGAGATGGTTGACGGGCGCGGAGGAGATACTTTTGTCGTGTGTGTTTGCTCCGACTGTCGGTAATCACGAAGATTATACGACTGACTGGCAGATGACGCTGCCGCAATGGTATCGCGCGTTGTTTCCTGTGGTGAAAAATGATGATGGGGAGCTTGACGGATATGTGTATTCGTTCGACTATGGTGATGTGCATTATGCGGTGCTTGATACGCAGGCAGAGGAGTTGTCTGCATGGAAAGATGATTGGGCAGCTAGGCAGACTGCGTGGCTGGAACATGACTTGGCGCAGTCGGGTGCGCGGTGGAAGGTCGTCATGTGTCATAAGCCGTTCTATGAGATGGATGGTACGCTGACAGAGCATGGCAAGGCATGGCTGCCTGTTTGTCGTAAGTATGGCGTACGATTGGTGTTGTCGGGGCATCATCATATCTATGGGCGTAAGGTGGAGGGAGATATGACGATCGTTACGGCAGGTGTCAGCGGAGACGGTACGGGCTATGAGGTACAGGGAGGCGGAAGAGGTGTGCAGAAGCGATGTGATGTGCCGACATATATGACGATGACGATCATGCATGATGCGCTTCGGTTACGGGCAATACAGGCAGATGGCGCAGTCATAGATGAGGTAATGATTTCTTCACAAGAATGACAATATAGAAGAAAGTTCTTTTCATAAGAGCCGATTCTTGATACAATAAAATGAAATGCTTTTTTATTTTGAGAAGCAGTATACGATTCGATAAGACAGGATAAAACGATTATAGATAGATAAGGACGGGGACTATGAAAAAATATTTGATTTTGACGTATGGTTGCCAAATGAACGAAAACGATTCACAGAGATTGGGAGGCCTTCTTCAGAAGATAGGCTATGAAGAAACGACGGTGATGGAAGATGCTGATGCTATCCTCCTCAATACGTGCTGTGTGCGTGAGAGCGCGGAACTCAAGATATACGGTAAGATCGGTGAGATAAAAGGTCTGAAACGCGATAAACCGTCGCTCATCGTCGGTGTGTGCGGTTGCATGGCGCAAAAAAATCAGAAGGCACTCTTTAAACGTGCACCGCATATCGATTTTGTCGTCGGACCGAACAACCTTCATGATGTGCCGAATATCATCGCGCAGATAGGCGAAGAACGCAAGCATATCTTGGCTACGGATGACGGTATCAATACCGAGTCCGATCATGTGCCGACGGTGCGTAAGCAAGGTATGACGGCATGGGTGCCCATCATGTACGGCTGCAACAATTTCTGCACATACTGTATCGTGCCGTATGTACGCGGTCGCGAGCGCAGTCGTACGATCGCCGAGATCTGTACAGAGATCGAAGACTTGGCACTGGAAGGTTGTCGTGAAGTTACGCTTCTCGGTCAGAATGTCAACTCGTACGGCAAAGGCACAGACGAAGGCGATTTTGCCGACTTACTGCGTGCGGTAAATGAGATAAAAGGAATCGAACGTATTCGCTATATGACGTCGCATCCGCGTGATATGAGCCAGCGTGTTATCGAGGCGGTACGTGATTGCGAAAAAGTATGCGATCACTTCCATTTGCCTGTACAGGCGGGCAGTGATGTTCTCCTCAAAAGAATGAACCGCGGTTATACGACGGAATATTATCGAGATCTTGTCAGACGCATCCGTGAGGCGAATCCGAATGCGACATTGACGACTGACCTTATCGTAGGGTTCCCCGGCGAGACGGACGAGCTGTTCGAAGAAACGCTCGCATTCGTCAAAGAGATGCGCTACGATGCGGCGTATACGTTCCTCTATTCGAAACGGTCGGGTACACCTGCCGCGGAGATGGACGAACAAGTAGATATCAAGGTGAAAAAAGCACGTCTGCAAAAGTTGATGGATATGCAGAATGAAAATAGTTTGGAATTGAATCAAGCATATGTCGGGCGTACGGTCGAGGTCATGGTAGAAGGCCCGAGCAAGTCGGACGAGCAGACCTGGACGGGACGAACGACAGGCAATAAAATTATTTTGTGGCCGTATGTCGGCACAGAAAAAGTCGGCGACTTGGTCAATGTGCGTGTCGATGTGGCACAGACTTGGCTCTTAAAAGGGACGTTACAGGAACGGGGCTGATGATATGAAAAAAGCACAGACACCGATGATGATGCAATATTTGGAGATCAAAAATCAGCATCCCGATGAGATATTATTTTTCCGTCTGGGCGATTTTTATGAGATGTTTTTCGATGATGCGCTCCTTGCATCGCAGGAACTCGAGATCACGCTGACGAGTCGTGAAGGCGGTAACGGTACGCGTGTTCCGATGTGCGGTGTGCCGTATCATGCGGCGGAAAACTATATTGCGCGTTTGGTGCAAAAAGGATATAAGATAGCTATCTGTGAACAGACAGAGGATCCGAAAGCGGTCAAAGGTATCGTAAAACGCGAGGTCATCAAGATCATCTCGCCGGGTACGGTATTGTCCGATTCGATGTTGACAGACAGCGGCAACAACTACCTTGCTGTTATCGTCGGTTCGGCAGGTAAGATAGCTGTTGCGGCATCGGACGTATCGACGGGGGAATGTCTCTGGTCGGTATATGAAGGTGCGGGCGCCCTTACCGATCTTCATAATCAGCTGTATCGCTTCATGCCGTCGGAGGTCATCAGTCTCGGTGAGTGGAGCGGCAATGAAGAAGTAGAGCGTTATTTGAAACAGCGTTCCAAACAATGCCTTTTTACGGCAAAAGAACGTACGGACAGCGACTTATCTGCACTCAGAGAACGATTCGATGAAGCAGAGTGGCCGCAGGATGAAAGTGCTCGCACAGCGATCGATGCACTGCTTGCATACTTAAAAGATAATATCAAGACAGATATTGCACATATGAACCGTCTGACGCATCTCGACGCATCGGAATATCTGATACTCGATACGTTTACGCTTCGCAATCTCGAAGTGACGCGCAACATGAAAGACGGCGGTAAAAAAGAGACGCTCTACGGTGCGCTCGACCATACGAAAACGGCGATGGGCAAACGTATGCTTAAAAAATGGCTGGAATATCCGCTGATGAATCGTGTGCGTATCATCGAGCGGCAAGATGCCATCGAAGAATTGTTGACGGCACCTATCTTGCGTGAAAACTTGCTTGACGCACTCAAGCAGATATATGATTTTGAACGTATTCTGACACGTATCGAAGTCGGCTCGGCGAATGCGCGCGACCTTCTTGCGCTCAAGGTATCGCTGTCGGCACTTCCAACAGTACAAGCTATTCTTGCCGATTCGAATGTGCCTCTTCTTAAGAGGCTGTATCGTCAGCTTGAGACACATACAGATATCACAGCACTTCTTGAACGTGCTATCCATGAAGAACCGCCCATCTCGCTTCGTGACGGCGGTATGATAAAAGAAGGCTACTGCACGGAGCTTGACGAGCTTCGTGTTATCGCGCGTGACAGTAAGGCATGGATCAGTGAGTTCGAGCAGCGACAGAAAGAAGAAACGGGCATCAAGTCGCTCAAAGTCGGCTACAATAAGGTGTTCGGTTATTATATCGAAGTGACGCATTCGAACAGTGCTTCGGTACCTGTTACATATGTGCGTAAACAGACGCTTGCCAATGCAGAGCGATACATTATTCCCGAATTGAAAGATTTTGAAAATAAGATACTCGGCGCGCACGAGAAGATCGTCACGCTCGAATATCATCTCTTTACAGAGCTTCGTGAGACGATCAAACAGCGTATCGTATCGATGCAAAAGAGTGCGGAGGTCGTAGCCGTGCTCGATACGATCGCATCGCTGACCGAAGTGGCAGAGCGATACGGATACAAGCGTCCCGAAATCGTAACGACCGGTGAGATCACGATACGTGACGGTCGCCATCCCGTTATCGAACGACTCTTAAAAGATGAGCTCTTTGTTCCGAATGATGCAGAACTCAATCATACGGATAACGAGATCATGGTAATCACAGGGCCGAATATGGCAGGAAAATCGACGTATATGCGCCAGACGGCACTTCTTATCCTGATGGCGCAGATGGGCAGTTTTATTCCTGCGAGACAAGCTGCCATTACGCCTGTCGATCGCATTTTCACGCGCGTTGGGGCAAGCGATGACTTGTCGACGGGACAAAGCACGTTCATGATGGAGATGAACGAAGTCGCGCAGATATTGAAGCATGCTACGAAGCATAGTTTTATCATCCTTGATGAGATCGGCCGTGGGACGAGTACGTTCGATGGCATGAGTATCGCACGTGCCGTCATCGAATATATCCATCATAAGATCAAGGCTTGCACGATGTTTGCGACGCACTATCACGAACTTACCGATCTGGCGGATGCGTATCCGACGATACAGAACTATTCGATAGCTGTCAAAGAACGCGGTTCCGATGTCGTGTTCTTGCGTCGTATCGTGGCGGGCGGAACGGATAAGAGCTACGGTATCCACGTAGCGAAATTGGCGGGACTTCCGAAAGCCGTTATCGAGAATGCACAAAACATCTTGGAACGACTTGAAAAAGAAAAAGGAGCGGCACCTGTACTTGCCGCGCCGAAAGAAGAAAGTATGCAGATGTCGATGTTCGCATCGCCGATCGTTGACGATCTGCTAAAAATTGATATTCATGCGATCACGCCGATAGAGGCGTTGAATGAGCTGTACAAGTTGCAAAAACAAGCACAGCGGGGGTGATAAAATATGGCGTCTTTGATTCAAGTTTTGGATGAACAGACGATAAACAAAATAGCGGCAGGGGAAGTCGTAGAACGACCATCTTCTGTTGTCAAAGAATTGGTCGAAAATGCGATAGACGCAGGCGCGACCGAGATAACGATAGAAGTAGCGGGCGGCGGTGAAGAGCTGATACGTGTCAGCGATAACGGCAAAGGCATGACGCGTGAAGATGCACAGCTTGCGGTACTTCGTCATGCGACGAGCAAGATACGCTCAGCCGATGACTTGACACAAGTATTGTCGCTCGGCTTCCGCGGCGAGGCACTTGCTTCCATTAGTGCTGTATCGCGATTTACGCTTCAGACGAGACAGGAGGGTGACGCACTCGGAACGGAGATCGTTATCGAAGGCGGTACGATGCTTCGCGTAGAAGATGCGGGCTGTGGTCTCGGTACAACGATAACGGTAGAAGACTTGTTCTTCAATACACCCGCACGCAAAAAATTCCTCAAAAAACCACAGACGGAAACGACGAATATCAATCATATCGTAACAAAATTGTCCTTGTCGCATCCCGAGATCGCGTTTAAATTGATCGCGAATCAAAAGATGCTCGTATCGACGCCCGGGACAAATAAATTGTTCGATACGATAGGCAGTCTCTACGGGGCGAAAGTCGCGGAAGAAATATTGCCGATAGACAAAACAGAAGACGGCGTGACGGTACGCGGATATCTTGCGAAACCTGCCGTGCTCAAAAGCAATCGTCAATGGCAGACATTCCTTGTCAACGGACGTACGATCAACAGTCGTTTCTTGGCAAAAGCCATCGACAATGCATATCACTCGCTTTTGCCGAAAAGCGGATTCCCGATGGTCGTATTGGAATTGACATTGCCGACAGAAGATGTCGATATCAACGTGCATCCGCAAAAAAGCGAAGTGAAATTTGCTGATGAAAGTAAGCTGTATCGACTTGTATATCATACTGTTACCGAAGTGCTGATGAATGTAGCACGCGGTGGGGATATCGCTTCCGATGTGGAAAAACCGCGTTATCAGACGTATATCCCGCAACCGATCAAACAGAAGGAAGAATATCCGCGTCTTGATTTTGGTGCACCGAGCATGCCAAATGCCCCGAGCGTATCGAGTACGCCAAGCATTCCTCGGGTATCGACTGTGCCGACCGCACCGACCAAACCGAGTGTGGCAACGTATACACCGCGTTCTTCGGCAGGATATGAGTCTTCGCGGGTAGCAGAGATGAACGCGCCATGGGAGACGACCGAGCCGACGATGCCGCTCAGTACGGCATATGCGATGAAAGTTGAGCCTCTTTTGCAGACTGCTGTGCAGGAACCGCCCGCACAGGAAGAACAGTCCGAGCGATTCTATCCGATGGGGCAAGTGTATGACTGTTATATCGTGGCACAAAACGACAGCGGATTGTTCCTTGTCGATCAGCATGCCGCGCATGAAAGAATACTGTATGATCGTTTTGCGGCGGCGGCTGACTCCGTACCGTCGCAGCAGTTGCTCATCCCGCAGATCATGGAATTTACGGAAGATGAGTGTGAGATCATCTCCGAGAACGAAGCTGTGTTTATGAATCTCGGTTTTTCTCTTGATTTGATAGGACCACAGACATTTCGTCTGAAAGAAATGCCTGCCGATGTGCCGAGCGATGAAGCGGAGGCTATCATCCGTGAGATACTTATGGCATATCGCAATATGCACGAGCCGAGTGCAAGAGAACTTCGTTATCACGGATTGCAGATAGCGGCGTGTCGTGCGGCTATCAAAGCAGGCGAGACGATGACGATGCGCCAAATGCAGATACTCTTGAGTCAGTTGAGTGAAACGACGATGCCGTATACGTGTCCGCACGGCAGACCATGCATGATCAGATTCGATATCAAAGACCTTGATAAAATGTTCAAGCGAATATGATGGCGGTGGATGATGGAAAAGTGGAAATTTATCGTGACTACATCTGCGAAAGGTGAAGCAGAAAAAGGTGAAGAAGCACAAGCATTGGCGACAGAATTGGGTGCGCTCTATGTGCCGCGCAATAAGATGCCGATGCCCAAACTGAAAGAAACATATCAAACGGATACGGTCGTATTGGTGACGCGAGAAGGGATAGAAGCCGATACCGAGCGAGGCAGATGCTTCTTTCACTTGAATATGGCACAGCTCCGTACGCAGAATATCGACCGTGGAGCAGGTGACCATATGGTGGAGGCGATGGGCCTTAAGGAAGGAATGTCGGTACTAGACTGCACGATGGGGCTGGCTTCCGATGCGGTCGTGGCAAGCTATATCGTCGGCGCGTCCGGAAAAGTCGTCGGTGTAGAAAAGTCGCCTATCGTTCATCTCATCGTATCGCGCGGGAAAGCTGATTTTGTGTGCGAAGACGAACGACTGACCGAAGCCGTCAAACGGATACAAGCAATACAAGGTGATGCGCTTGAGTATTTGCGCGCGCAGGCCGATGGCTCGTTCGATGTCGTATATTTCGACCCGATGTTTCGTGCGCCTGTCTACACGAGTGCGAATTTCAAGCCGATGCGTTCTATCGTTGAGACAGATGCCGTATCGACAGAGATGGTGCGCGAAGCGATGCGCGTAGCAAAATATCGTGTCGTGATGAAAGAAACGAAAGACAGCGAAGAATTTGCAAGACTTGGTTTTACCAAGCGATGCGGAGGAAAATACAGCCGGATCCAATTCGGCGTGATGGAAAAGGAAGACTATGATGGATAAGCTGATTGTAGTGCTCGGGCCGACTGCTGTCGGCAAGACGGCATTGTCGATCGCACTTGCAAAACGATTTTCGACAGAAGTAATATCGGGCGATTCGATGCTCATTTATCGTAATATGGATATCGGAACGGCTAAGCCGAGCATCGAAGAGCAAGACGGTGTCATCCACCATTTGGTCGATATCATCGAGCCGACCGAATCGTTCGATGTAACGACATTCATCGAGATGGCACGCGCGAAGATACACGAGATCAACGAGCGCGGCCAAGTGCCTATTTTGGCGGGCGGAACAGGTCTCTATATCAAGGCTCTTTTGGAAGGGTATCAATTCAACGTGACACCACAGAATGAAGCATTCCGACAAGAGATGGAAACCGTGGCACGTGAACAAGGTGTAGAAGAACTC
>JAFPBC010000286.1 GCA_017390595.1 Selenomonadales bacterium
AACTAACTGATGCAATGAAGCACGCCTTTTTAGGCGTGCTTTTTTTGTCAGAGTATGGAAAATTTTGTGCTGTGATAAAAGATATCGACGCGATTGTTCATACTTTTTCCTCCATTTTATGGTATACTAAGAAGATACCATAGAAAGTAGGCGTAACATGGAAAAGAAACGGATCAAAAAGTTGTTTCATCCGAAAAAGAAATCAACAGGCGGTTGTGGCCTCTGTTGTATCAAGATCAATAATTTTACGGTAAAAACGTCCGATAAGGTCATCTTGGACGATGTGAATCTGCATATCCATTGTGGAGAGCTGACGACGATCGTTGGGCCGAACGGTGCAGGCAAAAGCACGCTCCTCAAGGCGATACTCGGCGAGGAGAAGCATACGGGCACCATCACGTTTACGAATGCAAACGACCAGCGTATATCGCGGCCTCTTATCGGCTACGTTCCGCAACAGCTCTCGTTCGATAAGGATATGCCCATCACGGTGCGCGATCTGTTTCAGACGTGTCTGTCGCGTCGTCCCGTGTGGCTCGGACGTTCGCATCGTGCCGAACAGCTGGCAAGAGAGAGCCTCGCTCGATTCGATGCCGAGAAGCTCCTCGACTCGAAGCTCGGTGTCTTGTCGGGCGGCGAACTTCAGCGCGTGATGCTCGCACTTGCCTTAGAACCGATGCCGAATCTCCTTCTCCTCGATGAACCTGTGTCGGGTGTCGATCAGATGGGGCTAGACCTCTTTTATCAGATGGTAGCCGACCTTCGCAATCAGTACGATATGTCTATCATCCTCGTATCGCATGACCTTGAACTTGCGGCGCGTTATTCGGATAGGATCGTTCTGATCAATCAGAAGGTGCTTTTGAGCGGTGCGCCCAAAGACGTGTTCTCCGACCCTGTCGCGGTACAGACGTTCGGCAGACAAGTCCTCGTTGATGATGCGAAAGGGGGAGACGTATGATGCTTGATTGGCTTGCATATGATTTCATGCAGAACGCGCTTATTGCCGTACTTCTTATCACACCGCTCTTCGGGCTCATCGGAACGATGGTCGTCAATCAGCGTATGGCGTTCTTCTCCGATTCGCTCGGACACAGTACGTTCACCGGTATCGCCATCGGTACGCTCGCAGGCATCGCACCGATCCCTGCGGCGGCGATATTTGCCGTCATGTTCGCGTGGCTCATCACGTGGATGAAATATCACAGCCGTGTCAGTATGGATACGATCATCGGCATATTCTCCTCAACGGCAGTCGCGCTCGGTATCGTCATCATGTCTCACGGCGGAAGCTTCGGCAAGTTTACATCGTATCTTATCGGCGACCTCTTATCCGTCACTGAAAGCGATCTCGTTGCCATCGGTATCGTGCTCGTCGTAACGGCGGTGATGTGGGTATTCTTATTCCATCCGCTCCTGATGGCGAGCGTCAATCCGCTTCTTGCCCGAAGCCGCGGTGCACGTGCGCTCGAGGCTGAGATGGTGTTCGCTTCGCTCGTGGCAGTCGTCGTCACGCTGTCGGTACAATGGGTCGGTATCCTGATCATCAACTCGATGCTCGTCTTGCCTGCGGCGGCGGCTCGCTCTGTTGCATCCGATATTCGTTCGTATCAATGGCTGACGGTGCTTTTTGCGATGGTCAGCGGTACGGCGGGGCTCGTCATCTCGTATTATTGTGATACGGCGCCCGGTGCGACGATGGTATTGGTGGCGGCTATGATCTTTTTTGTAACGATACTTGTCCGTTTTTGCTCGCGAACGAAGATGTGAATGGACGATTTTCCGTGAAAAATGAACAAGTGATGTACAAAAGGGTCATGTATACAAAAAAACAAAGAAAAACATTAAAAATTCATTTGAAAATGTTGCGTTTTACGGTATAATATAATCACATAATTATACATAGGAATTTAAAAAGGGGGAGACACCAATGAAAGTGACGAAACTTCAAAAAGTATTGGCTGCGATCACTGCTCT
>JAFPBC010000287.1 GCA_017390595.1 Selenomonadales bacterium
AAACTGGCACGCAAGCTCAAAGTCCTGCAAGATGTCGGTCTCGGTTATATCAAACTCGGCCAGCCTGCAACGACATTGTCGGGCGGTGAGGCACAGCGTGTCAAACTCGCGACCGAATTGTCGCGACGCTCGACGGGCAAAACACTCTATATCTTAGACGAACCGACGACGGGACTTCATACGGCAGATATCCATAAGCTCCTCGAAGTGCTCGGTAAACTCGTCGAAGGCGGCGATACGGTCGTCGTCATCGAGCATAACCTCGATGTCATCAAGACGGCCGATCATATCATCGACCTCGGTCCCGAAGGCGGGGCGGGCGGCGGCATGATCGTCGCATCGGGCACGCCCGAAGAGATCGCCGCGGAACCACGCTCGTATACGGGGCAGTTCCTGAGACCGATACTTGAAGAAGGCGCGCGTCTCAGAGAGAAAACCGAAGCATAAAAAAGAGAGAGGGCAGAAGATGCTCTCTCTTTTTTGCATACAACAAAAAACGCCCCGAACTTAGTCGGAGCGTCTTGTTTGCGATATTACCACTGACTGATCATAACGGAAGCTTCAGTGGAGCTGCTGCCTTTACTGCGTTTTTTCTGTACGCGGTTTTTGTTTGCTTCATAAAGAGGCATACGTTTGTTGAGGAACTGCGTATCGAGATTACCTGTGCAGAAGTGCGAGTCTGCAAGGATCTGTTTGTGAAGCGGGATCGTCGTTTTGATACCGCCTACGCGGAACTCGTTGAGCGCACGACGCATGATCTTGATAGCATCACCGCGCGTACGACCGTAAGCGACTACTTTTGCGATGAGCGAATCGTAGTACGGCTCGATCGTGAGACCTGCACAGACACCGCTGTCTACGCGGACACGCGGACCTGCCGGTTCGTGGTAGAACTCGAGGAGACCCGGCGACGGAATGAAACGGCAATCGGGATCTTCTGCGTTGATACGGCACTCGATCGCATGACCGAAGAAGGTGATATCGGATTGACGTTTGTTGAGCGGTTCGCCTGCCGCGATACGGATCTGACGACGTACCAAGTCGATACCTGTGATCGCTTCGGTAACACCATGCTCAACCTGGATACGCGGGTTGATCTCCATGAAGTAGAATTCACCCGTTTTCGTATCGAGAAGGAACTCGACCGTACCGATATTCGTGTAGTGAACGCTTTTTGCGGCACGGATAGCAAGCTTACCGACTTTATCGCGCATCTCTACCGTCAAGGCACTCGACGGAGCTTCTTCAAGGATCTTCTGGTTACGGCGCTGGATCGAACATTCGCGTTCGCCCAAATGGATCGTGTGGCCGTAGTTGTCGCACATGATCTGTACTTCGATATGACGCGACGTCTCGATATACGTTTCGAAATAGAATGCTTGTTTCGTTACATCGACTTTGTGGAGCGCGGATTCCATGTCGGCGTCCGTATAGATAACGAACATCGATTTACCGCCGCCACCCGAAACAGGTTTCAAAATAACAGGATAACCGATCTCTTTTGCTTTGGCATACGCATCATCATTGCTCGTGATGATGTCGGAGCCTTTTGTCATCGGCAGACCTGCCGCGAGCATTGCGGCACGTGCCGCGTCTTTGTTACCGACGAGGCGGAGCGTTTCGGCACTCGGACCGACCCACACAAAGCCTGCTTCTTCTACTTTTTCTGCGAATTCGGCATTCTCGGACAAGAAGCCGTAACCCGGATGGATCGCCTCGGCATCGGTAGCCTCGGCTGCTTCTAAGATAGCATCCATATTAAGGTAACTCATGAACGGATCGGCAGGACCAATCGGATATGAAAAATCAGCCAGCTGAACATGGAGTGCATGCTCATCTACATCAGAATATACAGCTACAGTTTCAATCCCCAGCTCCTGGCAAGCCCGGATAAT
>JAFPBC010000288.1 GCA_017390595.1 Selenomonadales bacterium
ATATGGTTCATACTGCATTACAGTATGACTATGCAATGAGCACAGAAGAATTGGCGATGAGAACGAACCTCGATGTCGGACAGCTCGCGCTGATCGTGCTTCAACTGATGTTGCGCGGACTGGTGAAAGAAGACTCGGCGCAACGATATATCCGCATCAAGTAGGAGGGTCTGTCTGATTGAGTAAGACATTAGTTGTGGTGGAATCCCCTGCCAAAGCCAAAACGATCGAAAAAGTTTTGGGCAAGAACTATACGGTAAAAGCGTCGATGGGACATCTGCGCGATCTGCCGAAAAGTCAATTTGGCATTAATATAGAAGAAAATTTCACGCCGAAGTATATCAATATTCGCGGCAAAGGCGATCTGATAAAGAGCTTGAAAGAAGCGGCAAAACGTGCCGATAAAGTATATCTCGCGTCCGACCCTGATAGAGAAGGGGAAGCGATCGCGTGGCATTTGGCGCATATCTTGGGTATTCCCGAAGATAAAAAATGCCGTATTGAATTTTATGAGATAACAAAACCTGCCATCAAGAATGCTGTGCGTTCTCCGCGCCCCATCAACATGGATCGTGTCGATGCACAGCAGGCACGTCGTATGCTCGACCGCATCGTGGGCTATCAATTGAGCCCGCTTCTTTGGCGTAAGGTACGCAAAGGCCTCAGTGCAGGTCGTGTACAGTCGGTCACGGTCAAGATGATATGCGACCGTGAACAAGAGATACTCGAATTCATTCCCGAAGAATATTGGACGATCGGCGCGTATCTCCGCAAATCGGAAAAATACGCTTCGTTCGAAGCGCAGCTCGTAACGAAAGATGACAAAAAAATAGAGATCCGTACGAAGGCAGAAGCTGATGCGATCCTTGCCGATCTTGAAGAAAGCTCGTATGAAGTCGTTGATGTCAAGAAACGCGAGCGCAAACGCAATCCCGCACCGCCGTTTACGACGAGCAGTCTCCAGCAGGAAGCGGCGCGCAAACTCGGCTTTACATCGAAAAAAACGATGATGCTCGCACAACAGCTCTACGAAGGTCTCGAACTCGGTAAAAAAGGCCCTGTCGGTCTTATCACGTATATGCGTACCGACTCCGTCCGTGTATCGGAGATTGCACAAGCAGAAGCAAGAGAGCTCATCGGCAATGTCTACGGAGCAGAATACGTGCCTGCCGAAATGCCGTCCTATTCGGCGAAAAAATCGCAGGACGCGCACGAAGCCATTCGTCCGACGACGATGGCTCTCATGCCGAAAGACTTGACGGAATTCTTGTCGCGCGACCAACTTCGCTTGTATCGCCTTATCTGGGAGAGATTCATGGCAAGCCAGATGGTACCTGCCGTGTATGATACCGTAACCGTCGATGTCAAAGCAGACAGATACGGGCTTAAGGCTGTCGGCTCGCACCTCAAGTTCGCGGGCTTTATGATGCTTTATTCGGAAAGCAAAGATAAAAAAGAAACGAACAAGGATATCACGCTCCCGCCGCTCGAAGTTGGTCAGAAGCTCGAAGCAGAAAAATTCGAGCCGAAACAGCACTTCACCGAGCCGCCGCCGCGCTATACGGAGGCATCGCTCGTCAAAGCGCTCGAAGAAAAGGGTATCGGCCGTCCAAGCACGTACTCGCCGACGATCGAGACCATCTTGAGTCGCGGATACGTTGACAAAGAAGACAAAAAATTCGTCCCGACCGAGCTCGGTTTCGTCGTGACGGATCTTTTAAAAGAATATTTCCTTGATATCGTAGATATCCCGTTTACGGTACAGATGGAAACACAGCTTGATGAGATCGCCGAAGGCAAATACACGAAAGAAGAAGTCCTCGGACGATTCTACGAACCGTTCGCCGAAACGCTTGCCAAAGCCGATGAAGCCATCGGTCATGTCGAGCTTCCTGTGGAAGTATCCGATGTGAAATGCGAGCAATGCGGTGAATTCATGGTCGTCAAACAAGGTCGATTCGGCAAGTTCTTGGCTTGTCCGAATTTCCCGACATGCCGCAATACGAAACCGATCGTCAAAGATATGGGCGTAACGTGCCACAAATGCGGTGGTCATCTCGTCGAACGCCAGTCGAAACGCGGTCGCATCTTCTACGGCTGTGACAATTGGCCCGAATGTGATTTCGTAACGTGGGACGTTCCGCTGAAGGAAACGTGCCCTGAGTGCGGAACATTCCTGTTGGGTCACGGTTATCGCGGTAAATTTACGAAAAAATATTGTGC
>JAFPBC010000289.1 GCA_017390595.1 Selenomonadales bacterium
GTACACATCATGGAACAGCAAGGTGTCCGCGGAGCCTTGATAGACGCGGTCATTGCGGCTGCCGAACGCTCGAAAGAGAGGGGAAAGTAACAACTTGACAGGGACTGAAAAGCAGGCGTTGTACGCAATGTGCGGACGCCTGTTTTTTTCTTTTGCAGAAAAAATTTGATTAAAAAACGATACCCCCTTGCAATCGGAAGAGATTGCTACTATACTAGATATAGTGTGGCGAGAGAAACATACATACTAGATATAGTATTATTTACCGAACGCTGAAAGGAGTGAACGTATGCGCTGTCCCGCGTGTAATTATGTGGAAAGCAAGGTGATAGACTCGCGTGCCACGGAAGACAACAGCACGATCCGCAGACGACGGGAATGCCATCAATGCGGTACAAGATTTACAACCTTCGAGATGGTGGAGAAGGTGCCGCTCATGGTGCGGAAAAAAGATGGCAGACGTGTTGTGTTTGAACGGGAGAAGGTATTGAACGGCTTGATGAAAGCGTGTGAAAAGCGTCCCGTTTCGGTCGAACAGATGGAAGAAGTAGCGACTGAAGTCGAGAAAGAGCTTCGAGGCAGTCAGCAGAGGGAGGTCTCCAGTCAAGAGATCGGAGAGTGCATCATGCGTCATCTGCTCAATGTCGACCAAGTAGCATACGTGCGATTCGCATCGGTGTATCGACAATTCGCCGATATCGAGAGCTTCAAAGAAGCGTTGGAAAGTCTTATTCAGAATAAAAAACCATTATAAGAATGTGAGGAATAGAAAATCATGTTTGCAAGAATCAAAAAACGTGACGGCCGTGAAGTGCCGTTCGATGAATCGAATATTACAGATGCTATTTTCAAAGCTGCACAGGCCGTTGGCGGTGCGGACAGACAGATGGCAATGGAATTGACGCTCGAAGTGCTCCGCGAATTGAAGAAAAAATACAGCGGTCAGATCTTCAGCGTAGAAGATGTACAAGACATGGTCGAAAAAGTATTGATCGAACGCGGTCATGCAAAAACGGCCAAAGCATATATCCTTTATCGTGCAAAACGTACGAGAATGCGTGAAGCACGCTCCGACTTGATGGATGCTGTGGCAGATATCTTGGTAGAAACGAGCCGTGAAAATGCGAACGTTTCCAACTCTCCGTCGGCAAAAATGCTCCAGATCGCCAGCGCGGCAAGCCGTGCTTACTATCTGAGCCGTATGATCCCCGAAAAAATGTCGCAGGCACATATCAACGGCGACTACCATATCCATGACTTGGACTTCTACGGCAAAACGCTCAACTGTATCCAGATCCCGCTTGGCAAGCTCTTGAAAGAAGGCTTCAACAACGGTCACGGTTATATCCGCCCGCCGAAACGCCCGGGTTCTGCAACAGCACTCGCTGCGATCATTCTCCAGAGCTCGCAGAACGATATGCACGGCGGTCAGTCGTTCGCATTCTTCGATCGCGATATGGCTCCGTACGTAGAAGATGCAACAGAAGAAGAAACATATCAGGCAATGGAAGCGTTCATCTACAACCTCAACAGCATGCACAGCCGTGCAGGCGCACAGGTACCGTTCTCCAGCCTTAACATCGGTCTCGATACGTCCGAAGGCGGCCGTAAAGTTATCCGCAACGTCCTTTTGGCATACGAAAAAGGCTTGGGCCGCGGCGAAAACCCGATCTTCCCGAACATTTTGTTCCGCATTAAAAAAGGCGTCAACTTCGATCCGGGCGACCCGAACTACGACCTTTTCAAACTCGCTATCCGCGTCGCGTCGAAACGCCTCAACCCAACGTTCAGCTTCATGGACTCCACGTTCAACCGTGAATACGGTGACAAAGTAGGTTACATGGGTTGCCGTACGCGTGTTATGTCGAATATCTGCGGTCCCGAAGAAACGGACGGTCGCGGTAACCTCAGCTTTACGACGATCAACCTCCCGCGTCTTGCCATCAAAGCAGAACGCGACTTGATGAAATTCTACGAAGAACTTGACAGCTTGATCGACTTGGCGGTAGAACAGCTCTATCACCGTTACCAAGTACAGGCGGGTCTCAAAGTAAGAGATATGCCGTTCCTTATGGGACAAGGCCTCTACCTTGATTCCGACAAATTGTCTATGAGCGATGATATCTCGTCCGTTGTCAAACATGGTTCCTTGTCGGTCGGCTTCATCGGCTTGGCAGAAA
>JAFPBC010000290.1 GCA_017390595.1 Selenomonadales bacterium
ATCAGTCTGTCGAGTATGCCGACAGCAATACGAAACGTGAGATCGACGGTGTCACGATAGAAGTCCTGCATGCACCGACAGAGATGCAAGGACAGCGACGCGGGAACGAAGCGTCCAATCTGGTGCGTGTATCGTATGCGGGCAAGCGGTTTTTATTTACGGGCGATATGGAATCGTTGCAGGAAGAATCGATATTGATGCAGAATCTTGATGTGGCAAGCGATGTGCTTTGTGTTGCGCATCACGGGTCGAAAACATCGGCTTCGGCAGAATTTTTGGCGCGGTGTGCGCCCGAGTATGCGGTCATTTCGGCAGGATATCAAAATTCGTTCGGTCATCCGCATCCGACTGTGCTCGCGCGCTTACATGAGCAGGGATGTGACATATGGCGCATCGACGAACGCGGATATGTCTTGATGGAAGCCGATGCGGACGGTGTACGGATATCTGAGTGATAAATGGAGAACAAGGTTATGTATTTGGATAATGAAAAGAAGATAAAAGAGTCGCATCGCATTTATGTCTTCTGCGGAAGTGAGCAATATTTGGTGCGTCAATATACGAATCAAGTATTGGAAGATCACCTGCCGCGTGAAGAATGGGACGTGAATCTGCATATCATAGAAGAGATGCCGTCTTTTGCTGTGCTTGCGGAAGCGGTGAACAGCGTGCCGTTCTTCGGCGGGCGATATGCTGTGCTGGTGCGCGATGCAGGGTGGCTCCAAGCGGGACGCGGCAATGCGGCGGACGAAGAACGTATCGCCGAATTGGCAGAGAATGTTCCCGATGATTGCCGACTGGTGCTTATCGTACAAGGGAAGATAGACGGGCGTAAAAAGATAGCGAAGGCCATTAAAAAATATGCGTCTGTCATCGAGTGCGAACCGCTCAAGCAGAAAGAACTTTCGCCGTGGATCCAGAAGAGATCGAAGGAACTGGGTATCCGAATAACGGCTGACGGGATGCAGTATCTGCTGTCGGTGCTGAACTTGATGAGCGAGATATCACTCGACCTCATCGAGCAGGAGATGAAAAAGGCTTCCTTATATACGGATAAAAAGATGATAGACCGCGCGGTGCTGGCGGAAAGCATGGCAGCCATCCCCGAAGCATCCGTATTTCGCCTCTTGGATGCACTCGGCGATAAGAAAACGGCCGAGGTCGCCAAGCTCCTCAAGCAACAGGAAGAGAGCGGTGTACCGCTGATTAAGACGACAGTCCTCTTGGCGCGGCAAGTGCGTATGTTGTGGCAGGCAAGCGCGGTACGAGATGGCGGCGGCAATATGGATGACTTGATGCGCGAGACGGGTATTCGCCACTCGTTCATCGCCGAAAAACTCGTTCGGCAGAGCAAAAACTTCTCGCTCGCATCGCTCAGACAAGCGATGTGCGACTTGGCAGATGCCGAACAATCGCTCAAAAGCGGCCGCACGGACGGTGCGGTGTTGGAAAGTATCGTTTTATCGCTCTGTATGGCAAGAAGATAATAAAAACCGAGAAGCAGATGTGCTTCTCGGTTTTTTGGTATACAGGCAACAAAAAAACGCTTACCGAATGGTAAGCGTTTTAAGTGCATCATTATGCCATAGCGTTAACTTTCTGTGCCAAACGCGATTTTTTGCGAGCGGCGGTATTTTTATGAACGATGCCTTTCTGTACGGCTTTATCGAAACCGCTGACAGCGTTCGTCAGGAGGTTTTTCGCTTCTTCCGTTTGACCTGCTTCAATCGCTTCGTTCAGTTTGCGAACTGCTTTTCTGATCGAAGATTTAACAGCGGAATTTTTTGCATTCAATTCAGCATCGGTTTTTACACTGCGGATAGAAGATTTAATATTCGGCAAGAGATTCACCTCCCTATAAGTACATTACTTGAAGTAGTTTATCATGTCTTGAAGGAAAAAGCAAGTAATATTTTTCGCAAGTTGCGGGAATTATTTTGGATAACGATGATTTTTTTGTGAGAAGGTCGATGGAGGTGGGCTGATGGCGGAAAATATGTTTCGAACAGACTTGGCACTCGAGGCGCGCGAGATGATGGCACAAGAGGTGCGTTCATCGGTATCGGGTATCGAGGTAAACGAGCGGAAAACAGGAGATGTGAAGGTGACGAGGGTACGCATCGAGACGGAAGCGGCAGCACGTGCGCTCGGCAAAAAACAGGGGACGTATGTGACGCTTGAGATGCAAGGCGGTATCGGAGGTGATGCACAGGCTGAACGGCAGTTGATCGATCTTCTCGCGCGAGAAGTGCAGTCGATGATACCGCAGGAGGGGACAGTGCTCGTGGTGGGGCTCGGTAATCGGAGCAGTACGCCCGACGCGCTCGGTCCGCGGACGGTAGAAGGTGTATTCGTGACGCGCCATATGCGAGAGATGATGACGGACGAGGCATTGGAGGGTGTACGTTCGGTCTGCTCGTTCGCGCCGGGGGTGCTCGGTGTGACGGGTATTGAGACAGCGGAGATATTGCGCGGTGTCGCAGAGCACGTACAGCCTGCTGTCGTGATAGCCGTCGACGCGCTTGCTTCTTCGTCGAGCGAGCGTGTGGCAACGACGGTGCAGCTTTCCGATACGGGGATACATCCCGGGTCGGGCGTCGGCAATCGGAGATGCGGCATCGATAAGGAGACGATGGGCGTGCCTGTTATCGCCATCGGTGTGCCGACTGTCATCTATGCTTCGACGATCGCACTTGATGTTTTGCACGGTCTTGAGAATACAGGACAAGTGGCTTGCCGATTCGCGCGCGGAGAACGTGTGACAGAAGAGCGCAGACGAGCCATCTTGCGAGACAATATGCCCGAGAGATTGAGCCGATTGATGGTAACACCACGCGATATCGACAGGCTTATCGTCGATATGGCACGCATCATCGCCCGCAGTATCACCCCGGCCCTGTATCCGTCTGGGACAGGGGACGGTCAGGCCGGAACCCGTCAATCCTATCGCGTATAAAAAACGGACTGCCTTCATATATTGCCATGAATCATGGTACAGGCAGGGGAGTCCGATATGTGGGATAAAAAGAAGTCGTGTCGTATTATTTGGTGGGAATTTCCGCGAAAAATAGGAGCTGTATTATTGCTGGTC
>JAFPBC010000291.1 GCA_017390595.1 Selenomonadales bacterium
AATCGTTTGACGATATCGATAAGCTGTTCGACTATGCTGTTAGTTGGCAGGATAAACGAGATGCGCTCGACTATGCGATAGATGGTATCGTTATCAAGGTAGACGATCTTGCGGACCGTGTGCGTCTCGGCGAAACGGCCAAAGATCCACGGTGGGCGACAGCATACAAATTCCCTGCCGAAGAAGCGGAAACGGTCGTAGAAGACATCGTTATCAGCGTCGGCAGAACGGGTGTCTTGACACCGACGGCGGCGCTTCGTCCCGTACAGCTTGCCGGTACGACAGTAAGCCGTGCGACACTTCATAACGAAGACTATATCAAAATGAAAGATATCCGTATCGGCGATACGGTCATCGTGCATAAGGCAGGCGAGATCATTCCCGAAGTCGTACGTACGCTCGCAGAAAAACGTACAGGCTCGGAAGAAGTCTATGTCATGCCGACCATGTGCCCCGAATGCGGTGCGCCTGCCGAACGGTACGAATCGGAAGCCGCTCGCAAATGTACCAATCCGCAATGCCCCGCCCGCGGACGAGAAGGATTGTTCCATTTCGTTTCGCGCGGTGCCATGAATATGGACGGCATCGGCCCGTCTGTCTTAACTGCGATGGCAGCAAGCGGACTGGTACGTGATGCGGCAGACCTCTATACGTTGACGAAAGAAGAGCTTCTCACGCTCGACCGTGTAGGAGACAAGTCGGCGGACAATATTTTGAACGCGATCGAAACAAGCAAACAAGCAGGCCTTGCGAGACTTTTGTTTGCGCTCGGCATTCGTCATGTCGGAGTCAAAGCCGCGGCGGTGCTCGCGGAACATTTCGGCTCGATGGAAGCGATCATTGAAGCCGATTACGAAGCGATGGTCGCTCTCGATGACATCGGACAGAAAATTGCCGAAAGCGTTATCGCCTACTTCTCCGATGAAGACAACCTTCGTATCGTAAAACGACTCGATATGTACGGCGTCAAGATGACGGAAGAAAAAGCAGAACGAACGGCAACAACGCTTGCGGGTATGACATTTGTCTTAACGGGTACGCTCGATACGCTTACAAGAAGCGAAGCGGGTGCGATGATCGAAGCCGTCGGCGGAAAAGTGACATCCTCCGTCAGCAAAAAGACAAGTTATGTCGTTGCAGGGCGTGAAGCAGGGAGCAAATTGACGAAAGCACAGTCTCTCGGCATCACCGTGCTGAATGAAACGGAATTTCTCGCACTTTTTGCTGAAAAATAGGGTGCGAGTTTCGGATAAACATGGTATAATATATTAGTTATTTACATTTCTAGATTTTGAAAGATGGATGGTGACAATATGAAAATTACGCGTGCGGAAGTAGAACGCGTTGCACAGTTGGCGCGTCTCAGTTTTCCCGAAGAAGAGCTTGATAAGTACACCGAACATTTCAACTCCTTTTTGGCGTATGCAGACGTATTGAATCAAGTTGATGTAGAAGGCATTCAGCCGACTGCACATGTATTGCCGCTTCAGAACGTCTTGCGCAAAGACGAAGTTCGTCCTTCGCTTGACCGCGAATTGGCACTCTCGAATGCGCCCGAACAGGAAGACGGCTATTTCAAAGTACCGAAAGTAATTGAAGGATAAGGGAGGCAAATCGCGTGAGCTTATATCAGAAAACAGCCCATGAACTCAATGAGTTGCTCGCGACGAAACAGATCTCTTCTGTTGAGTTGACGAACGATCTCTTGGCGCGCATGGATGCGGTAGAAAACAGTGTACAAGCATATGTGACAGAGACGCGTGAGCTCGCTTTGGCACAGGCACAGGCTGTCGATGCACGTATTGCAAACGGCGAAACTTTGCCGTTCTTGGCAGGTATCCCTGCCGCTATCAAAGATAATATCTGCACGAAAGGTATTAAAACGACTTGTTCGTCGAAAATGCTCGCGAACTTCGTTCCGCCTTACGATGCGACTGTTATGGAAAAACTGCAGGCGGTCAACCCTGTTATGCTCGGTAAAGTAAACATGGACGAATTCGCGATGGGTGGTTCGACGGAAAACTCCGCATTCCACATCACGCGCAATCCGTGGGACTTGACGGCAGTACCGGGTGGTTCCAGCGGTGGTAGTGCGGCAGCAGTTGCGGCAGGTGAAGCGATCTGGGCACTCGGTTCGGATACGGGCGGATCGATCCGTCAGCCGGCATCGTTCTGCGGTGTCGTCGGTATGAAACCGACCTACGGCCGTGTATCCCGCTATGGTCTCGTTGCGTTCGCGTCGTCGCTCGACCAGATCGGCCCTATCACTCGTGATGTAACAGACTGCGCACACGTTATGAACGCTATCTGCGGTCACGATCATCGTGATTCCACGTCGATCAATGCAGATGTACCCGATTATACGAAATCGCTCGTATGCGATATCAAAGGTCTCAAGATCGGCTTGCCGAAAGAATACTTCGTCGAAGGTATGGATGCCGAAGTCGAAGCATCTATCCGTTCGGCAGTAAAAGAGCTCGAAGCACTCGGCGCAGAGATCGTCGAAGTTTCGATGCCTCATACACAATATGCTGTGTCGGCTTACTACCTCGTAGCACCGGCAGAAGCAAGCTCCAACTTGGCACGTTATGACGGTGTCAGCTTCGGTCATCGTGCAGACGGTACGGACATCGTCGATATGTACAAAAAAACGCGTAACGAAGCATTCGGCCCCGAAGTCAAACGCCGTATCATGCTCGGTACGTATGCACTCAGCGCAGGTTACTACGATGCGTACTATTTGAAATCGCTCAAGATCCGTACGCTCGTCAAACAAGACTTCGAACGTGCGTTCGAAAAAGTCGATATCCTCGTTACGCCGACGGCACCGACGACTGCATTCAAGATCGGCGGCATGATCGCCGACCCGATCGCAATGTACTTGCAGGACGTTTGCACGATCCCTGTCAACTTGGCAGGCGTACCGGCTATCTCCGTTCCGTGCGGTTTCGCAGGCAAACTTCCGATCGGTCTCCAGATGATCGGCAAACCGCTTGCGGAAGACACACTGATCCGTGCAGCTTATACGTTTGACCGTCAAGGTGGCCATCTCTCCGGTTGACAGCGATGGCGCGCGCCTCAACATGAAGGCCGAGGCCGCAAGCTGGGAC
>JAFPBC010000039.1 GCA_017390595.1 Selenomonadales bacterium
AAAGTTTCCCTTCGATAAGAAAATAAAAGAGCTATTGGATGTGATATCCGATGGCTCTTTTTTATTGCATGATAAGATCTATTCATTTAATGGTGATGGCAGTGGTCATTGCTCCCTTGATATTCAATATAACAATGCTTTTTGCGGCATATTTCATTGGGCTCTTGTTTGCTCTAGCATTCTTTTGTTGAGACTGTTCGCTGGTGGGTCGACAATAAGATGCAGCAGTCATTGGAAGTTATCACGAGATATTTTTTGATCGCGATCCATGCGCGGAATATTTCATTGGCAGAATGATCACCGGTAAGTTTGTTTGCCGTATCGCATAGAATCTCTTTTCCAAGCAATACTAAGCGTGGGAGGTGGATAACTATGATGAATATGATCGCAAGTCGTTGGTGTGGAAAAAAAGAGTATGGTATGTCATTCTGGGTAGTTCATATTCTCGGCAGTATGGCGATTTTTTTGTGGGGGATGAGAACGGCAAGTCGATCGTCTGTCTCGATCGCGATGTACCGCTTGCTTCGCATGGTTTTGGCAAGATAAAAGATAATTTGATAAGCTACCGCAAAAACTGTCATGAATTATGGCAGTTTTTTTGTTAAATTCTTGTTAATTTCTTGTATTCTATGAAAAGTAATGATAAAATTTAAAAAGATGATGCTGTTTACTTGAGATGGGGAGAGAAAAAGGAATCAGCAGAGAAAATGAGTGAGGTGTCAGAATTGTTTAATTTGAAACCCCGTGAGGACGAATTTTTCAAGCTGTTTGCGAAAAGTGCCGGCGTTGTACGCGAAGGCGCGGCATATTGTGAAGAAGTAGTTCTCCAATATGAAAAAGTAGAAGAAATCAAAATGAAAATGTCTGAGCTCGAGCATCAAGCCGATGATGTCAACGATGCGATTTTGGATAAACTCAATCAGACGTTCATCACGCCGATCGACCGTGAAGATATCTATGCGTTGGCTTCTAAATTGGACGATGTTATGGATATGATGGACGGTACGGTAGAAAAAATGTACTTGTACCATACGGGCAAACCGACTGATGGTGCGGTCGCGCTTGCGAGCCTTAACCTTAAATGTGCAGATGAGCTTTTGAGAGCGATCGAGCTCATGGCCAACATTAAGAAAAATCAAGAAGCTATCATGGAACATATCCGTCGTATCGTTGTCATCGAAAGTGAAAGCGATTCGATCTATCGTAAAGAAGTCGGTGAGCTGTTCAAAACTTGTACAGATCCGATCTACTTAATCAAATGGAAAGAAGTTCTGCAGCATTTGGAAGACACAGCTGATAAGTTTGAAGAAGTTGCTGACTTGATGCGCGGAGTGGTAATGAAGTATGCTTGATCTCGATATACTGATTATATTGGTCGTTGCCTGCGCGCTTATCTTTGACTATGTCAATGGTTTCCATGATACGGCAAATGCGATCGCAACGTCGGTATCGACTCGTGCGTTATCGCCTCGTGTTGCTATCTGGATGGCAGCAAGTCTGAACTTTTTGGGTGCTATGTATAGTACCGGGGTTGCTAAGACGATCGGTGCCGATCTCGTTAAGTCGGCAAGCCTTATCAATTCGGAGGTCATGATCGCTGCTCTTATGGGGGCTATCACGTGGAATCTTCTGACTTGGTATGTAGAGATGCCAAGCAGTTCGTCTCACGCACTTGTAGGCGGTGTTGTCGGTGCTGTTATCGTCAGCGTCGGTGTTGATGCCCTCAAGATGGAAGGTATCATGAAGATCGTCATGGCTCTCGTTTGTTCGCCGGTCGTGGCACTTGTAACAGGTTTCTTCGTCATGATCGCACTCTACTGGATCTTCGGTAGAATGGCACCGCGCAATGTCAACCATAGCTTCAAAAAAATGCAGATCGTATCTGCGGCTATGATGGCATTCTCGCATGGTTCGAATGACGCGCAGAAAGCAATGGGTATCATTACGCTTGCACTTCTCAGCTCGGGATATATCGACGTATTCGAAGTTCCGTTCTGGGTAAAATTGTGTGCGGCAACTGCAATGGGCTGCGGTACTGCAGCGGGCGGTTGGAAGATCATCAAGACAATGGGCGGTAAGATATTCAAATTGGAGCCGATCAGCGGTTTTGCGGCTGACCTTAACTCCTCGCTCGTTATCTTCGGGGCAACCCTTCTTCATCTTCCGGTCAGCACGACGCACGTTGTATCGGGCTCTATCATGGGTGTTGGTACGGCAAAACGTGTTCGCGCGGTACGCTGGGGCGTAGCACGCTCGATGCTTATGGCATGGATCTTCACGATCCCTTGTTCGGCACTCGTAAGCGGTATCTGCTACAAAGTGATCAAATTGTTCTTGTAAGATGAAAGACAGCATTTCGGTGCTGTCTTTTTTTATTACGATCAAGTTATCTTTATTTTCAATCTATTTAAAATATCGTATAATAAAAGAAAAAGAACAGGATAGGAGATAGAGTGATATGGCACAAAGAGATAATATTCTGATTCGATTCAGCCACGGTATGGCGATGCATTTTGCCAAAGGTACATCTCTCCTTGAGATGAGTAATGATCATGCGGTCTGCGATCTGTACGCGGAACCGATAGCGGGCGCTATCGTTGATAATATGGTACGTGACTTGCAGACGGAGATATACGAAGATAGCTTGGTAACATTTTTCCCCGTCAACACACCGCTCGGTATGGAAGCGTATCGTCGTACGTTGACCTTCGTGCTTATCATGGCTGTCAGCGAGTTGTTTGGCGGTCGTGTGCAAGTAGAGCATGCACTCAGCAAAGGTCTGTTCTGCGAGATCAAGATTCCCGATACACCTCTTACACGCCAGATGACGAAGCAGATACGCGATCGTATGAAAGAAATTATCGAAGAGGACAGAACGATCACACGTGGTGTGTATGACCGTCTGCACGTGATACAGAAAGTAGAAGAGGCTCATGTAAATGATGAGCGTGCGCGACTGTTGCGTCAGCTCGATCAAAGCAATGCGACGATCTATTCTCCTGTGGGCAATATCCCGAAAGAAGAGCGTAAGGATACGATCACGTTCTATCAATGCCAAGACCATCATGTATACCTCTACGGGCCGATGCTTCCGCGAACAGGATATCTGAAAAAGTTTGACTTGATGCATTATGGCTCGGGCGTCATTCTTCGCTATCCGATCGGAAGCCCTCGTGAGATGCTTCCGCCGTTCGTCAATCGTCCGAAATTGGCAGAGATATTTGCGGAGTCGGAAGAGTGGGCGACTATTATGAAATGTCCGTATGTTGCCGATTTGAATCGCATGATAGAAGATGGCAGTTACGGCCAGATCATTCGCCTGGCAGAAGCGCTCCACGAGAAGAAGATCGCACAAATTGCCGATATGGTATTAAAACGCCGCAGTGCGCTTCGTTTGATATTGATCGCAGGGCCGTC
>JAFPBC010000292.1 GCA_017390595.1 Selenomonadales bacterium
AGAATTCACCCTCATCGTAAACGGTGCGGGCGAAGAAGAAGCGAGAGGTGAAGAAGAGACGATCGACATGACCGTCGAAGAAGAGCTCATCTTGCTCATCGAAAACGGCACAGAAAAGAAAGAAGCTATCCGACAGGTCGCTCGGCGGCGCAATATGCCGAAACGCGAAGTCTATCAGATAGCACTCTCATTAGCGTAAGTTATTCGATCGGTAAGGCAACAGACTTCTTAGAAGTTCTTGCTTGCCATAGCCTCGATGCACTCATCACAAACATTTTTACCTTTGAAATTCGTCACTTTGTCGGCGTTGCCGCAGAACACGCAAGCGCATGCAGGCTCATATTTGCGGAGCACGATACGGTCGCTGTCAACATAGATCTCGAGAGCGTCTTTTTCTTCAATGGAAAGCGTGCGGCGCAATTCGATCGGAATAACAACGCGACCCAATTCATCAACTTTTCTTACGATTCCTGTGGATTTCATATTTCTATCCCCTCTCTCTTTTCAAGGTAACTACGAAATACTATTAAATTTCCTTGTTGTACATAGAATACCAAAATTCTCCAAGAATGTCAACGGTATTTGTTTATGGGAATCAAAAATATTCTGATTATTTTAAAAGAAGGGTAGAAATAAGGCTAACGAAAGAAAATCGGTGACATTATAACTGGAAAAACATAACTGTCGTCGATTTCTGATAGATAAAATAAGAACTTATCATAAGGAGGAATTTCCAAATGGGAAAACCATTCTATATTACGACACCGATCTATTATCCGAGTGCGAAGCTCCATATCGGTCATGCATACTGCACGACGATCGCCGATGCCGTCGCACGTTATCACCGTCTTGCGGGCGATGATGTCATGTTCCTCACGGGCTCTGACGAACACGGTCAGAAGATCCAGCGCAAAGCGGAAGAAATGGGCGTAACGCCGATCCAGTACGTCGATGAGATCGTAGCATCGTTCCAGAACCTCTGGAAAATGCTCAACATCTCGAACGACGACTTCATCCGCACGACGCAGGAGCGTCATCACAAAGTCGTTCAGGAGATCTTCCGCAAGATCTACGAAAAAGGCGATATCTACAAAGACAAATACGAAGGCCTCTACTGCACGCCGTGTGAATCGTACTGGCTCGAACGTCAGCTCGTTGACGGCAAATGCCCCGACTGCGGTCGTCCTGTCGAAACGGTGCAGGAAGAAAGCTACTTCTTCCGTATGTCCAAATACCAAGACAGACTTCTTCAGTTCATCGAAGAAAATCCCGACTTCATCCAGCCGACATCCCGCCGCAACGAGATGATCAACTTCATCAAAAGCGGTCTTGAGGACCTGTGCATCTCGCGTACGACGTTCGACTGGGGCATCCCTGTGCCGCTCGATGAAAAACACGTCGTATACGTTTGGTTCGACGCGCTTACCAACTACCTGACGGCAGCAGGCTACCTCGACGATCCCGAAAAATTCAACCACTTCTGGCCGGCTGATGTACATCTCGTCGGCAAAGAGATCGTTCGTTTCCACTCCATCATCTGGCCGATCATCTTGATGGCACTCGACCTTCCGCTTCCGAAAAAAGTATACGGTCACGGCTGGCTCGTCGTCGAAGGCGACAAAATGTCGAAATCGAAAGGCAACGTCGTCGATCCTGTCGGCCTCATCGAAGAATTCGGCGCAGACGCGATCCGTTACTTCCTCCTGCGTGAGATCAAACTCGGCATGGACGGCAACTTCTCGCGTGACGCACTCATCCACCGCATCAACGCCGACCTCGCCAACGACCTCGGCAACCTTCTCCACCGTACGCTCAACATGATCGACCGTTTCAACGGTGGTATCGTATACCGCTCGACAGAAGCCGACATCTACGACAAAGACCTCGTAGACATGGCAGGTATCTCCATCAACGGATTCTGCTCCTCGATGGACGAAATGGATATCAGCGCGGCGATCAAATACGTATGGAACTTCATCGCGCGCGCGAACAAATATATCGACGAAACGATGCCGTGGGCACTCGCCAAAGACCCTGCGAAAAAAGAACGCCTCAACATGGTGCTCTATAACCTCTTCGAGAGCCTTCGCAAGATCAGCATCATGATCGCGCCGTTCATGCCGAATACAGCACCGAAGATCTGGGCACAGCTCGGTCTCGGCGATGACTTCGACTCCGTACGTCTTACCGAATTCGACCAGTGGGTCGTAACGGAAAGCGGTCACAAAGTCGGTAAACCGGAAGCGCTCTTCCCGCGTATCGAGATCGAGAAAAAAGAAGAAGCAAAACCGGCGAAACAGCAGCCGAAAAAAGAAGAGAAAAAAGCAAAACCTGCGAAAAAAGAGCAGG
>JAFPBC010000293.1 GCA_017390595.1 Selenomonadales bacterium
AGCGTGTTGCTCATAAGCTGGAGCATCACAAAGTCATACGAGAAGATAACAGCCGCGCCCATCAGCGTTGCCGCCAGACACGTTTTTATGATATCCACCACGTTCAGCGAGTAGCCGACATAGCGATGGACGAAATACAAGTTGAGCATTGCCGCAACGGCGAAGTCGATATTCGTCGCCCAAGCCGCACCGTTGATGCCCCATTCGGGAAGTGCCGTCCAGTACCAGCTGAGGACGACTTTGACAGCGGCCGATATCGCCAAGTTGATAAGCGGGATAGCCGTATGACCGATACCCTGAAGGATACCTGTCGTGACCTGACCGAGACCCAGTACGATGATACCGAACGAGAGGATACCGATGCATCCGCCCGCGTTCGGCGTCGCATAGAGCATCTCGGAGATCGGCGTCGCCAAGAGGAAGAGACCGACACAGCTCGGTATCGTGATGAAGTTCGCGATACGGATAGCCGTCGACGTCTGCAAGAGGATGCTCTTCGAATCCTTCAGCGTGAATGCCGCCGATACGGCAGGAACGAGCGATGCCGCCAGCGATGCCGTCAGGATCGTCGGCAAGTTGATAAGGGCGACTGCCATACCTGTCAAATAGCCGAACAGCTCCGTTGCCGCCTCGGTCGTGTAGCCTGCCACCTCGAGACGGGCAGGTACGACGAGAAGGTCGATATTCGCCGTCAGAGGCATCAGCATATTCGCGAGCGTAACGGGAAGCGACAGCTTGAAGATACGGCTGATGATCTTCATACGCGGAAGCTCTTCTGTCATCGGCTGCACAGCTTCCATCTCTCTCATCGAACGGCGCTGTTTCCAGTAGTAGCCGATGAGAACGAGAAGACCGAACGCCGCACCCGGTGCCGCACCGAAGCTCGCGCCTGCCGCCGCATATTCAAGACCCGACGGGAGAAGGAGATACGCAAGAAGGATCATGACAAGCACACGGAAGAACTGCTCGACGATCTGCGAGACAGCCGTCGGTGTCATCTGCTGAAGACCCTGGAAATATCCGCGGAAGCTTGCGAGTATCGGCACAAACAGTATCGCAGGCGACAGTGCCGCGATCGCCCAGTATGCGCGCGTATCACGGACGAACCCGCTCGATGTCAGCCAATCCGCGCCCAAGAAAAGAAGCGCCGAGAAGACGATACCTGTGATCGTCATCATCGCGACAGCCATATGGAAGACCTTCCTCGCACCGCGATAATCGTTGAGCGCCATACGCTCCGACACCATGATGGAGATGGCGACAGGGATCCCTGCCGACGATACGCCGAGTGCCAATAAGTAGAGCGGATATGCCATCTGATAGAGACCGATCCCCTCACCGCCCAAGAGCCTCGACAATAAGATACGATTGACCGAACCGATGACCTTGACGATGATACCTGCCAACGTTAATATCAGAGCACCTCTGATAAATGCCTGTTTACTCACCTTTCGATTCCTTCCTCTCTCTGTTTCGACTATGTATACGCAAAAAAAGACATTCTGCGCCTATTTCTATAACATGGTATTTTTCTCCGACGATACTCGTTTTTCCTGCCGATACGCATAGAAAAAAGCAGCTACCGTCTACGCTTTGTGCCCGAAACCACGTTCCGACTCGCGTATCCGTCGCGAAAAACAGGTCGTGTTTCGAAGCAGAACTCGCTTGGTGCTGCTTTTTTCTTCTTACTGTGACATTTGTTTCGACAAAAAACCTGCCGCCGTCTCGGTCAGCTTGCTCTCCGTATCGCCCATCCGTATTCCCGGCTGGCGTGTACATAAGATGACGGCACCGATCGCGTCGCCCTCCACGATGATAGGCGTAAGCACCTGCGACAAGACCCCGATGGGCGTATCGGCTTCCGTCTGCACGGGAGCCAGACGCACCTGCTTCGCCTCGCTGAGATCGTTGTGCGTCTCGGTCCGTCTGCCCTCCATCACATTCTCCACCGCCATCCCGATCGGCTGATGAAGAAAATCCTTCTTCCCTGCGCCCGACGCGGCTACGATCTGCTCGCGGTCGGCGATAAGCGCGATATGACCGCTCGTCTCAAACAGCGAATCACAATATTCTTTGGCAAAGTTCCCCAACTCATTGACAGGGGAATATTTTTTCAAAATGATCTCGCCGCCCTGCTCCACGTATATCTCAAGCGGATCACCCTCACGAATACGAAGCGTGCGCCGAATCTCTTTCGGAACGACCACCCGACCGAGATCGTCGATCCGCCTTACGATGCCCGTCGCCTTCATCGGCATCTCCCCTTTTCACATATTTGGGTAGCTGTATTTCACTGCTAGTATATATCTCGCCATCTGCTTTTATTCATATACGAGACTGTCCCAAAACGTGGAAAAAAGTACGCACGTTTTGTTTCTGTGCGCACTTTTTCATTCATATATATTTCGTTTTTACTTCTCTCCGCTCGGTTTGGCGAGCATCGTGATAAGCGTTTTCGCTTGTTTGAGCGTATGCACACCGTCTTTTTTCTTATACGCAAGGCGTATCGTCGGCGGTGGGCCGGGGAGTATGGATACGGCTCTGCCGCACGCTTGTTTGATCGCGATGACGTTTTCGGGCGCGATGTTCGGTTTGTCGCCGAAGGTGACGGTAAGGCCTGTCGGCGATTCTGCGATCGAACGGATACCGAGGGCGCGCGCCTGTATGCGAAGGCTCGTGACGGC
>JAFPBC010000294.1 GCA_017390595.1 Selenomonadales bacterium
GATATTGACCGAGCCCCAAGCACCGGGGATCGTGCCGTCGTCGATCGCGGTGACCTTTACGTTCGCGATCTGCTGACCGAGCTTGCCCGCCATCTGCGACATTCCGATACCTACGCTTGTAGCCTCGAGGGAGTGTCCGCAAGCCTCGTGGAAGATAACGCCGCCGAAGCCGTTGCCGAGCGTGTCGGCGATGATTCGAAGTATATCCATCAGGGCCTCACATCGAGCGATATCAAGGATACCGCGCTTGCTCTTTTGATGAAAGAGGCCGCGGACATCATATTAGGCGACCTCTTCAAGCTTCGGGCATCGCTTCGACGGCGCGCCGCCGAGCACAAATATACACCGTGCATCGGACGTACGCACGGCATCCATGCCGAGGTGATGACGCTCGGCATGAAGTTCGCGCTCTGGATGGACGAGACAGACCGCAATATCGAGCGTATCACTCGCGCGCGAGATACCATCGCCGTCGGCAAGCTGTCGGGCGCTGTCGGCACGTACGCGGAGACAGACCCTCGTATCGAAGAGGCCGTCTGCGACAGGCTCGGCATCGCACGCGTCAATATCGCCACGCAAGTCGTCCAGCGCGACCGTCACGCGGAATACATGACAGCACTTGCCATCACAGCAAGCTCGCTCGAAAAATTCGCCACCGAAGTGCGCAGTCTCCAGCGTACCGATATCCGCGAAGTAGAAGAGCGTTTCGCCGACGGGCAAAAAGGCTCGTCCGCCATGCCCCACAAACGCAATCCCATCACGTGCGAACGCATATCGGGCCTTGCGCGCATCGTACGCGGTAATGCCATCGCCTCGCTCGAAAATATCGCGCTGTGGCACGAACGCGACCTCACACATTCTTCCGTAGAACGCATCATCATCCCCGACAGTACCGTACTCGTCGACTACTGTCTGCGACGATTTACGAAGGTGGCAGACGACCTTCTCGTATATCCGCAGACGATGACAGACAACATCAATAAAACGGGCGGTCTCATCTTCAGCCAACGCTTGCTTCTCGCCATCGTAGACAAGGGCATCCTTCGTGAAGACGCGTACCGATGGGTACAGCGAAACGCGATGAAAACGTGGACGGAAGGAGCGGATTTCGAGACGAGCATCATGCAAGATGAAGAGATTCGTAAATATCTGACGGAGAGCGAGATCAAAGCGTGCTTCGACCTTGCGCATTATCTGCGTCATATCGATACCATCATGGCAAGATTCGGTCTGTAAAAAACGAGGAGGCGATGCATCGTGTCGGCAGTCATCGTGATCGGAACGCAATGGGGAGACGAAGGCAAAGGCAAGATCGTAGATTATCTCGCGCAGAAAGCCGACTATGTCGTGCGCTCGCAAGGCGGGAGCAACGCAGGCCATACCGTCGTCGTGGGCAATACATCGTACAAACTGCGTCTGCTGCCGTCGGGCATCCTGTACAAGGGCAAGGTCTGTGTACTCGGCAATGGCGTCGTCATCGACCCGAAGATATTTCTCGAGGAAATGGACGATATGGCAAGGCAAGGCGTCGACCTGTCACAGCTTCGCATCTCGAATCGTGCCCATATCATCCTGCCGTACCATCGCCTTTTGGACAGACTGCAGGAAGAGCGTCGCGGTCAAGAGAAGCTCGGCACGACGCAAAACGGTATCGGTCCCTGCTACATGGATAAATCTTCTCGCATGGGGATTCGCATAGCCGACCTTCTCGATGCAGGAGTTTTCAAACAAAAATTGAAATTCAACGTAGAAGTGCAAAACGACATCTGCCGAAACGTGTACGGCCATGCGGGCGTCGACTGTGACAGCATCCTTACGGAATACCTCGCCTATGCGGACAGACTTCGGCCGTATATCGTCGATACGACAACGCTTCTGAATCGGGCGCTCGAAGAAGGGAAGAAAATATTGTTCGAAGGCGCGCAGGCAGTGATGCTCGACCTCGACCACGGCACGTATCCGTTCGTCACCTCATCGAATCCGAGCGCGGGCGGTGCTTGTGTCGGCGCGGGTGTCGGGCCGAGCAGGATAGATACGGTCATCGGCGTCGTCAAAGCGTATGCCACACGTGTCGGAGAAGGGCCGTTCCCCTCGGAGCTGACGGGAAACGTCGGCGAGACCATCCGCAGAGAAGGACATGAATACGGCACCGTAACGGGACGCGCGCGTCGATGCGGTTGGCTCGATGCCTGTGTCCTTCGATACGCGGTCTGTGTGAACGGTCTCGACTATCTGGCCGTCACAAGGCTCGATATCCTATCCAAGCTGGCAAAACTGAAACTGTGCGTCGCGTATCGCCATCGCGGAAAACTGCTCGACGAATATCCTGCCGACCTCAACACGCTCGGCGAAGTCGAACCCGTCTACGAAGAACTGGACGGGTGGCTTACGGATATCTCGCGTATCCGCGCCTACGACGATCTTCCCGACAATGCCAAACGATACCTTGCGCGCATCAGCGAAATATCGCGTGTCAAACTAGGCATCGTATCGGTCGGTCCCGCACGTGACCAAACGATAGACCTCATCAAGATATGGGAATAAAACAGCGTTTTTTTGATATACGA
>JAFPBC010000295.1 GCA_017390595.1 Selenomonadales bacterium
ACCGCATAATATTTTTTTGTCGCCATCATAGTCCCTCTGTTTCTTTATTTTTTCGTGCGAAAGACCCTCTTCACACGTTCCCAATCATCTTCAACCGTCCGCCTGCCGATCTCTATCGCGGACAATGCGTGTTTCATATCCGTCAGACTGATGCCATCCACCTCAGGACGGAATATATAATCGGCATATTCCGCACCTTTTAAAAGAGTCAATTCCCGATTGATGATATCAATGGTACGCAAAAGCACCTCACCTGTTACATGAATATCATAGCATGGCGCACCGTTATACCCAAGATCGACACCAAGTACGATATCCGCCCCCATCTTACGCAGAATGTCTGTCGGAAGATTATTCTTCACTGCACCGTCTACCAAAAGCATACCGCGATACTTCTTAGGAAAAAACACCCCCGGTATGGCAATGCTTGCTCGAACCGCCTCAGCAATGCAGGCAGTACGATCATACCTTGTATCATTAGGCGCAAACCCAAGCGAACATACAGGTGATACAAAAAACACCGTATCAGCCGTATAAATATCGACCGCCGTTATAGCTAGCGGTATTTTCGTATCACGAACTGTCTTTTCGCCCCACAACGCAGAAAAGTATCTCTCGATCCGTTTGCCTTTGATAAGTCCCTTGGGCACCTCTGCCCAAAAACGCTTTGTGGAACTCATCATCTCTTTTAATCCAAACTTGATAAAATCCGACACCGTTAAATTAAAATCGACAAACTCCGTCGGCTCGATCTTCCCTGCAAGCGCTTCCATTTCCTCGATCGAATATCCTGTTGCATAAAGCGATGCCACGATAGCGCCCGCACTCGTTCCCGCAATACAGTCGATCGGTACACCATGTGCCCGAAACGCCTTAAGTACACCGATATGCGCAAATCCTCGTATACCACCACCGCTTAATGCCAGACCAACTGTCGGTCTATCCGCCCGCACATCTCTCACCACCCTCACCTCTAAGTAGGTTATGTGAGCAAAATACAAGGCGTGCGATAATCATATATTATTCGTGCGGATATCTTCCGAATCCTTCTCCACCATACCATCTATACACAAAAAGACTGCCCGAAAAAACATTCGAGCAGTCTTTGTAAGTTATCTTATTTTACGATCTCAACAAGGTCGCCGGTGCCGCACAAGGAAGCATTGCCTTCGTCCGTATCGAGGTGCATTTCAAGCGCGAAGCTGTCATGTACACGGATCAATACGTTATCAAAGATAAGACCGCGTTCGCCGCCGATAGCAACTTTAACGAGTTCTTTATCTTTTACGCCGAATTCTTCAGCATCAGCAGGAGTCATGTGGATATGACGTTTTGCAACGATAACGCCTTTATCCAATACAACTTCGCCTTTCGGGCCAACGAGTTTTACACCCGGAGTACCTTCGATGTCGCCGGAATCGCGTACAGGCGGTTTAATTTTCAATTTCAAAGCATCGGACATGGAGATCTCAACCTGAGTCTGTTTACGTACAGGACCAAGGATACGAACGCCCGGGAAGCTGCCTTTTTCCGTAACGATGTCAACGCGTTCGTTGGAAGCATACTGACCCGGCTGTCCCAATTCTTTCATCATAGTGAGTTCTGCGCCTTCGCCGAACAAGATTTCCAAATCTTCCTGAGACACATGAAGATGTCTTGCAGAAATACCAACAACAATTTTTTTAGCCATTTCGTATTACACTCTCCTATTTTTTAATTTCTCTCCATACGAGAATATATGTATCACTGCTTGTAGGCAGAAAATACCAACTTAATTGAGTCCAAGCGTCTTGAACCATTCGCCGACACGTTCGACGACTTGCTTCAGTCTATCTTCCGGCTGTACCAAAGCAAAACGCACATACCCTTCACCGTATTCACCGAACGCGCTGCCCGGGATAACGGCAACACCTGCATTCTGCAAAAGGTCTACCGTAAAGTCATACGACGATTGATCCGTCGGAACAGGTGCCCAAAGATACATGCTCGCGATCGGTTTATCCATTTTCCAACCGCATTGATTGAGACCGTCAACCAAGATATCGCGACGGCGGCGATACGTTTCGGCAGTTTCATATACACAATCTTGCGGACCTGTCAACGCAGCTGCGGCAGCCTTCTGGATCGGATAGAAAATACCATAATCGTAGTTCGATTTCAAACGGCTGAGAAGATCGATGACATCTTTATTGCCGACGACATAACCGACACGGCAACCTGCCATATTGAACGACTTCGACAACGAATTGAACTCAATACCGACTTCTTTTGCCCCTTCCACCGACAAGAAGCTCGGCGGACGGTAACCATCAAATACAAGATGACTGTATGCAAAATCATGACATACGACAAACTCATATTTTCTTGCATATTCGATAACTTTTTCAAAGAACTCTACCGTTGCCGTAGCAGCAAGCGGATTGTTCGGATAGTTGAGGATCATCATTTTTGCTTTATGATAGACCTCTTCCGGGATCGCTTCCAAGTCAGGCAAATAGCCGTTCTCTTCAAGAAGCGGCATATAATAAAGTTCCGCATCGGCCGACAACGGACCTGCGCTGTAGATCGGATACCCCGGATCGGGAACCAATACGATATCCCCCGGATTCGTCAAGCACGTGCTAAGATGTGCAAGACCTTCCTGTGAACCGATAAGAGAATGTACTTCCGTATTCGGTTCAAGCGTTACATCAAATTCTTGTTTATACCAATCGGCAACAGCATTTAAAAACTCTGCCGAACCACGCGTCAATGTGTAACCATACTTGCTCAGATCTTTGACAGATTCGGCAAGTGCTTCAACGATATGCGGTGCAGGTGCCATATCGGGACTGCCGATACTGAGCGTGATAACATCTTTTCCTTTGGCAATCTCAGCTTTACGCAAGTCATCTACTTGCGAAAAGATCGCAGAAGCAAGCTTCTGCATACGAGTCGCTCCTATACTCATAGGTGTTCCTCCTCAAAACTACATAATATATTATATGATTCGTGAAAAATCAACAAAATCCTGTTCTTTTTTCACTTTTTCTTACGCTTGAAGCAATCGTTTAATAGAACGATTCGTTTCAAATTTCACACGTTCTTCATCGATCGTCGTCAATTGACGGTTTTCCATCAAGATCTTACCTGCGACCATGACCGTATCAACGTGCGAAGAGTTTGCCGCATAAACGAGAAGCGATACCAGATCATGTCTCGGTGTCCAAGCGATCTGATCCATATCGAAGATCGTAAGGTCGGCTTGATAGCCTGCTTCGATACGACCGATCGTATCCCCTACACCGAGTGCGACCGCACCATCTGTCGTACCCATACGAAGCGCAGCGTGCGCAGGTACGGCGAGCGGATCGAGTGTGTTTACTTTGTGAAGAAGTGCCGCAAGATGAACCTCTTCGAGCATATCGAGATTATTGTTAGACGACGAACCGTCTGTACCGAGACCGACACAAACACCTGCTTTAAGAAGCGCAGGAACAGGTGCGATACCGCTGGCAAGTTTCATATTACTGCCCGGATTATGTGCGACACGAACATTTTTTGCCGCCATCAGCGCAATATCTTCTTCCGACAATACAACACAATGTGCCGCCAATACGCCTCTGTCGAGAAGTCCCACTTCATCCATCAATGCCATCGGCGTTTTGCCGTATAATCTGAGACAATCGTTCACTTCACCCTGCGTTTCCGCCAAGTGGATATGGATCTCCGCACCGAGTTTCTCCGAAAGTGCCACGACACGCTTGAGATAATCGGGCGGACACGTATACGGCGCGTGTGGGCCAAGCATAACGCGAAGTCTGCCGTCTGCCGCACCATGATACGTATTGTAGAGATATTCACTATTGACGAGTGCCGATTCTGC
>JAFPBC010000296.1 GCA_017390595.1 Selenomonadales bacterium
AGTAAGTCCGTCATTGCCAGCGGTGCGCTCGACCGCTTAAAACGCGCCCTCGGCAAAGACCGTGCCGTAGAAGTCTACATGGGCGTCACCAAAAATCCGACGACAAAAGAGATCGAACAAGGCACGCTTGCCATGCGCGCCTTTGCCCCCGACACCGTCATCGCCATCGGAGGCGGCTCTCCGATGGACGCGGCAAAAGTCATGGTCATGATGTACGAAAACCCCGACCTCACCTTCGAAGAGGCGGCAAAAGGCAACATCCCCGCGAAACGAAACACCATGCTCATCGCTATCCCGACCACCTCGGGCACCGCAAGCGAAGTCACACGTGCCGCAGTCGTCACCTATGAAGACAAAAACATCAAGATAGGCCTCAAATCCGAAGCCTTCATCCCCGACGTCGCCATCCTCGACGCGGAAACGACTGTTACCATGCCGAAAAACGTCGTTGCCGAAACGGGCATGGACGCACTCACACACGCAGTCGAAGCATACTGCAACCACAACCTCGACAGATTCACCGCACCGCTCGCCGAAGCCGCCATCTGCGGTATCCTCGGCAACATCGTCATCTCGTACGAAACAGGCTCCCTCGACGCACGCGAGATCATGCACGAATGTCAAGCCATGGCAGGCCTTGCCTTCACCAACGTCGGACTCGGTATGTCGCACGGCATCGCGCACGCCGTCGGTGGAAAATTCGACCTCGGACACGGCCTCATCAACGCCATCGTCCTCCCGTACGCGCTCCGCTACAACGAAAAAGACCCCGACGTAGCCGAAAAACTCGCCCGCTTCGAAGACGAGCTCGGTATGCCGCTCGCCGATGTCGTAGACGAACTCAACGACGTATTCGGCATCCCCAAAGGCCTCGGTGCCGCAGGCATCAAGCCCGACGACTATATCGCGGGCTGGGACGACTTTATCCGTGCGTGCCTTTCGGGCTCTACCAAGTCCAACCCGCGCGCCATCGACTTTGACACCATGAGCCGTATGATGGAAGCCATCTACGACGGCGAACCGTTCGAAGAAGAAGCGTAACAACATTGACAAACGACCTTTTGTTTCCTATAATAGACAAGCATAATATGCCATTTATGGGAAAACAAAGGAGAATCACAATGGACAACAACGTAGTAGACTTCGATATGAAGGACGAACAGATCAAAACGAAAGAAAACTGGGAAGGCTTCATCAAAGGCGATGTATTGAACTTCCTTGTGAGTAACAACCTGCAGTCCATCACAGTAGACGACGGCGCAGGCAAAAAAGGCGTCATCAAACGCACCGCCAACGGTGACTACAAAGTACAGATCACCTCGAACGAAATGATGTAACAGACAGGGGAGCAGGCACGTGGTCTGCTTCCTTTTGTATGTAGCGGAAAGTTTTCAGAATTGACAAAATGCTCCATACATGGTAGTCTAAAATCAGAGAAAAAGCCTAAGAGAATGCAAGGACAAGACGGGGACCTTTACGGCCGTAAGGGGCCACTATCTGTCCGTTTTTATTTTACATAGAGGAGGAATATGACAGATGATGTATTCAAAAGAAGTAGAACATATGTGTCCTGTTGCCAAAGGCGCATATCACGGCCCTGCTCCGATCCCGGCAGAGGGCAAATGGGTACAAGTAAAAGAGATCGGTGACATCAGCGGTCTGACACACGGTATCGGTCACTGTGCACCGCAGCAGGGCGGCTGCAAACTGACGCTCAACGTGAAAAACGGTATTATCGAAGAAGCACTCGTAGAAACGATCGGTTGCTCCGGCATGACGCACTCCGCGGCGATGGCATCCGAAATTCTCCCGGGCAAAACGCTCTTGGAAGCACTCAACACAGACCTCGTATGCGACGCTATCAACGTAGCGATGCGCGAGCTCTTCCTGCAGATCGTATACGGTCGTACGCAGACAGCGTTCTCCGAAGGCGGTCTCCCGATCGGCGCGGGTCTTGAAGACCTCGGCAAAGGCCTTCGCAGTCAGGTCGGTACGATGTACGGCACGAAAGCAAAAGGCTCCCGTTACCTCGAGATGGCAGAAGGTTACGTAACGCGTATCGGTCTCAATGCCGATAACGAGATCATCGGTTACGAGTTCGTACAGCTCGGCCGCATGATGGAATTCGTGAAAAAAGGCATCGATGCCAACGAAGCGATCGAAAAAGCAAAAGGCGTATACGGCCAGTTCGCGGAAGCGGTGAAATACATCGATCCGCGTCAGGAATAAGGAGGACTGCGGCATGTTGTTTGAAAGCTATGACAGAAGAATAGATAAGATCAATGCTGTACTCAAAGAATACGGCATTGCAGATTTGGAAGAAGCAAAACAAATTTGCTTGGACAAAGGCGTAGACGCTCAGCAGATCGTCAAAGAAGTACAGCCGATCGCATTCGAAAATGCGGGCTGGGCTTACACGGTCGGCGCGGCGATCGCTATCAAAAAAGGTGTCAAAACGGCATCCGAAGCGGCTGAAGCTGTCGGTATCGGCCTTCAGGCGTTCTGTATCCCGGGCTCTGTTGCCGACGACCGCAAAGTAGGTCTCGGTCACGGTAACCTCGCAGGCATGCTCCTTCGCGACGAAACGAAATGCTTCGCGTTCCTCGCAGGCCACGAATCGTTCGCCGCGGCAGAAGGTGCTATCGGTATCGCGAAAAACGCGAACAAAGCGCGTAAAACACCGCTTCGCGTAATTTTGAACGGTCTCGGCAAAGACGCCGCTCAGATCATCAGCCGTATCAACGGTTTCACGTATGTTCAGACGCAGTTCGACTACGCTACGGGCGAAGTCGCTGTCGTTCGTGAAGTACCGTACTCCAGCGGCCCGCGTGCGGAAGTTCGCTGCTTCGGCGCAGACGACGTTCGCGAAGGCGTTGCTATCATGCACATGGAAGGCGTAGACGTCTCCATCACAGGCAACTCCACCAACCCGACGCGCTTCCAACACCCTGTTGCAGGCACGTACAAAAAAGAATGCATCCAGATGGGCAAACGCTACTTCTCCGTTGCTTCGGGCGGCGGTACGGGCAGAACGCTCCATCCGGACAACATGGCGGCAGGCCCTGCTTCCTACGGTATGACCGATACGATGGGTCGTATGCACTCCGACGCGCAGTTCGCAGGCTCGTCCTCCGTACCGGCTCACGTTGAAATGATGGGCTTCCTCGGAATGGGCAACAACCCGATGGTCGGCGCGACTGTTGCGGTTGCGGTAGCACTCGAACAAGCTTTGAAATAAGAAAAGCTAAAAAGGAAGGCGATAT
>JAFPBC010000297.1 GCA_017390595.1 Selenomonadales bacterium
CAAATACGGCGTATGCCGTAAATGCTACGGCCGTGACCTCGCAACAGGCCAGACCGTCGACGTCGGTGAAGCAGTCGGTATCATCGCCGCACAATCCATCGGTGAACCTGGTACACAGCTCACAATGCGTACATTCCACACCGGTGGTGTCGCAGGGGACGATATCACGCAAGGTCTCCCGCGTGTCGAAGAACTCTTCGAAGCACGTAAACCGAAACGTCAAGCTATCATCAGCGAAGTCGCAGGTAAAGTCGAAATTCGCGAAGAAAAAGGCAACTACAAAGTCGCTGTCATTCCGGAAGAAGGCGAAGAACACGTATACGTCATCCCGTACGGTGCTCGCCTCGTCGTACAAGACGGCCAGTTCCTCGAACTCGGCGGCCGCATGACAGAAGGCTCCGTCAACCCGCATGACATCCTTCGCATCTGCGGACTCCAAGCGACCCAGCGTTACCTCGTATACGAAGTACAGAAAGTATACAAATCGCAGGGCGTAGAGATCAACGACAAACACATCGAAGTCATGGTTCGCCAAATGCTCCACAAAGTCAAGATCGAAGAAGCAGGCGACTCCGACTTCTTACCGGGTGACTACGTCGACCGCAACACGCTCGAAGACGTCATCACCAAGATCGAACGTAACGGCGGCGAAGTACCGCAAGTACGCCCGATCCTCCTCGGTATCACCAAGGCCTCCCTTGCGACCGACTCCTTCCTCTCCGCAGCATCCTTCCAGGAAACCACAAGAGTCCTCACCGATGCCGCTATCAAAGGTAAGATCGATCCGCTCCTCGGCCTCAAAGAAAACGTTATCATCGGTAAACTCATCCCGGCAGGTACCGGCATGACACGCTACCGCAACATCAAAGTAGACTCCGGTGCCCTCACCGCAGAGCCTGAAATCGAAGAAGCAGTAGAAGAAATGGTAACCGAATAACAAATAAGAAGCAGATTTCCAGAAATGGGATCTGCTTCTTTTTATTTGGCAAAAAAACATAAAAAAACTTCAAAAAAACATCAAAAAAATAAAAAAAAAGCTCGCTTTTTCAATCAGATTTTGGTATACTATAAGAGATGAAACACACCGATACGTGGACATGAAAAAGCGCGAAAAACCAAGGTTAAAAAGCGCTTTGTTTTTTTGAAAAAATTTATTGACAGATGATATAACTGGTGTTAAACTGTGATAGTGTCTGTATGAAGAATTGCATTTTCATAGAGGGTGTGAATCAAATATGTCGCTGGAACGTTTAAAAAACGGCAAAAAAGTTATTGGGATCAAGCAAACAACGAAAGCAGTCACGAAGAACATCGCAATATGCGTATTCCTCGCTGATGACGCAGACGAAAGAGTGCTCGCACCGCTCAAAGCGTTGTGTGAAGCAAACAAAGTCGAAGTCGTAACAGTCTCCGACATGAAAAGTCTCGGACTTGCTTGCTCGATCGCAGTAGGAGCGGCGGCGGCAGCAATCGTCCGCCAGGCATAACTTTGTTAAGAATCGCGCTGTCTAAGGCAGAGCGGTTTGAAAAATAATGAATCTAAAATTTGGGAAGGAGGTGCAGGTATGCCAACAATTAATCAGCTTGTTAGAAAAAGCAGACAAGTATTGGTAACAAAATCGACGGCACCGGCACTGAAAGAATGTCCTCAGAAACGTGGTGTTTGCACAAGAGTGTACACGACGACGCCGAAAAAACCGAACTCGGCACTCCGTAAAGTTGCCCGTGTTCGCTTGACGAACAGCATCGAGGTAACGGCTTACATTCCGGGTATTGGTCACAATTTGCAGGAGCACTCCGTTGTTCTCATCAGAGGCGGCAGGGTAAAAGACTTACCGGGGGTTCGTTACCACATCATCCGCGGTGCTCTTGACACGGCTGGCGTACAGAACCGTAAACAGAGCAGATCCAAATACGGCGCAAAACGCGATAAGAAGAAATAAGGAGAGATAACCTATGCCTAGAAAAGGTCCTGTTCCTAGACGCGACGTGCTGCCGGATCCGGTGTACAACAGCAAAATTGTAACCCGTTTCATCAACAAAGTAATGTTGTCCGGTAAAAAAGGCGTTGCCGAAAAGGTAGTATATGACGCATTTGAAAATATCAGAACAAAAACCGGTAAAGATCCGCTCGAAGTTTTCGACACGGCTCTTAAAAATGTAATGCCGGTACTCGAAGTACGTGCTCGCCGCGTTGGTGGTGCTAACTACCAGGTTCCGGTCGAAGTTCGTGCTGAACGTCGTTTGACGCTCGGTATTCGTTGGATCGTTAACTACGCTCGTTTGCGTGGCGAAAAAACGATGAGAGAACGTTTGGCGAACGAATTGATGGATGCAGCTAACAACATGGGCGCAGCTATCAAAAAGAAAGAAGATACTCACAAAATGGCGGAAGCAAACAAAGCATTCGCGCATTATCGTTGGTAGGATAAAAACAGCTAATTAAGGAGTTGTAAGTAGTGGCTAGAGATTGTTCTCTTGAAATGACTAGAAACATCGGTATCATGGCTCACATCGATGCCGGTAAAACTACGACAACTGAACGTATTCTGTTTTACTCCGGTATCGTACACAAAATTGGGGAAACTCATGATGGCGGTGCGACGATGGACTGGATGGCACAAGAGCAGGAAAGAGGTATCACGATCACTTCTGCTGCTACGACGTGCCACTGGCTCAATCATCGTATCAACATCATTGATACACCCGGTCACGTGGACTTTACGGTAGAAGTAGAACGTTCGTTGCGTGTACTTGATGGTTCCGTTGCGGTCTTCTGTGCAAAAGGCGGCGTTGAACCGCAGTCTGAAACTGTATGGCGTCAGGCTGACAAATACGGCGTACCGCGTATGGCGTACGTCAACAAAATGGATATCCTCGGTGCGGACTTCTACAACGTAGTTGACATGATGAAAACGCGCCTTGGTACGAATGCTGTTCCGCTTCAGTTGCCGATCGGTGCTGAAGACACGTTCAAAGGTCTCGTCGATCTTATCGAAATGAAAGCTCTCGTTTATGTTGACGATCTCGGCAAAACGAGCGAAGCAGTAGACATTCCGGAAGATATGATGGACAAAGTTGAAGAATATCGTCAGAACCTCCTCGATGCAGTAGCTGAGAGCGATGACGATCTCATGATGAAATATCTCGAAGGCGAAGAACTTACGGTCGAAGAGATCAAAGCTGCGATCCGCAAAGCGACGATCGCTTGCAAAATGACTCCGGTCCTCTGCGGTTCTTCCTACAAAAACAAAGGCGTACAGCCGATGCTCGATGCAGTAATCGCTTACATGCCGAGCCCGGTTGACGTACCGGCGATCAAAGGTGTTAACCCGGAAACGGGCGAAGATGATTGCCGTCCGTCGAGCGACGAAGAGCCGTTCGCAGCTCTCGCGTTCAAAATCATGGCTGACCCGTACGTTGGTAAACTCGCGTTCTTCCGCGTATACTCCGGCGTAATGCAGTCCGGTTCTTACGTTTTCAACTCCACGAAGAAGAAAAAAGAAAGAATCGGCCGTATCCTTCAGATGCATGCCAACAACCGTAAAGAGATCGACGTTGTATACAGCGGCGATATCGCGGCTGCAGTTGGTCTCAAAGATACGACGACGGGTGACACGCTCTGCGATGATAAAAACCCGATCATCCTCGAATCGATGGTATTCCCTGAACCGGTTATCTCGGTTGCGGTAGAACCGAAAACGAAAGCCGACCAGGAAAAAATGGGTATCGCGCTTGCGCGTCTCGCAGAAGAAGATCCGACGTTCCGCGTTGCAACTGACCAAGAAACCGGCCAGTGCATCATCTCCGGTATGGGCGAGCTTCACCTCGAGATCATCGTTGACCGTATGCTCCGCGAATTCAAAGTAGAATGTACGGTTGGTGCTCCGCAGGTTGCTTATCGTGAAACGATCCGCAAACAGCTCAAAACCGAAGGTAAATTCGTTCGTCAGTCCGGTGGTCGCGGTCAGTACGGTCACTGCTGGCTCGAACTCATCCCGCAAGAACCTGGCACGGGCTTCAGCTTTGAAAACAAAGTTGTCGGTGGTGCGATTCCGAAAGAATACATCAACCCGATCGAAGCCGGTGTTAAAGAAGCAATGGAAAACGGCGTAGTTGCCGGTTACCCGATGGTAGACATCAAAGTTATCGTATACGACGGTTCTTACCATGATGTCGACTCCTCGGAAATGGCGTTCAAAATTGCCGGTTCCATGGGCTTTAAAAACGGTGCTGCAAAAGCAAATCCGGTACTCCTCGAACCTTACATGAAGGTTGAAGTAGTAGTTCCGGAAGAATACATGGGCGACGTTATCGGCGACTTGAACTCGCGCCGTGGTCGCATTGAAGGTATGGATTCCAGAAACGGTGCACAGTCGATCCGCGCATTCGTTCCGCTCGCGGAAATGTTCGGTTACTCGACAGACCTTCGTTCCAAAACGCAGGGTCGCGGCAACTACTCGATGGAAATTTCCTACTATGACGAAGTTCCTAAAAACATTTCTGAGGCTATTGTAGCGAAGCTCAAAGGCTAAGCGATAACATAGCACAAATTTAAGGAGGCAAACAAACAATGGCAAAACAAAAGTTTGAAAGAACAAAACCGCATGTTAATATCGGTACGATCGGTCACGTTGACCATGGTAAAACGACTCTTACGGCTGCAATCACGAAAGTACTCTCGAAAAAAGGCTTGGCTCAGTTCGAAGACTACAGCATGATCGATAAAGCTCCGGAAGAAAGAGAACGTGGTATCACGATCAACACGGCGCACGTTGAATATGAAACTGAAAACCGTCACTATGCACACGTTGACTGCCCGGGTCACGCTGACTATGTTAAAAACATGATCACTGGTGCTGATCAGATGGACGGCGCTATCCTCGTAGTAAGTGCTGCTGACGGCCCGATGCCGCAGACTCGCGAACACATCCTCTTGTCCCGTCAGGTAGGCGTACCGGCAATGGTAGTATTCCTCAACAAAGCTGACATGGTTGACGACGAAGAACTCATGGAACTCGTTGAAATGGAAGTTCGTGAACTCCTCAGCGAATATGAATTCCCTGGCGATGACATTCCGGTTGTTTCCGGTTCCGCTCTCCGCGCTCTCGAAGGCGATGAAGCATACGAAGCTAAAATCCTCGATTTGATGGCTGAAGTTGACGCTTACATCCCGACTCCGGAACGCGACACTGACAAAACGTTCTTGATGCCGGTCGAAGACGTATTCACGATCACTGGTCGTGGTACGGTTGCTACGGGTCGTGTAGAACGTGGCGTTATCAAAGTTGGCGACACGGTTGAAATCGTTGGTATGACTGACGAATCCAAATCCACGGTTGTAACGGGCGTTGAAATGTTCCGTAAACTCCTCGATCAGGCAGTTGCTGGTGACAACATCGGCGCACTCCTTCGTGGTGTTGACAGAAAAGAAATCGAACGCGGTCAGGTTTTGGCTAAACCGGGTTCCATTCATCCGCACACGAAATTCAAAGCTGAAGTTTACGTATTGACGAAAGAAGAAGGTGGCCGTCATACGCCGTTCTTCTCCAACTACCGTCCGCAGTTCTACTTCCGTACGACTGACGTAACTGGCGTCATCAACTTGGAAGAAGGCGTAGAAATGGTTATGCCTGGCGATAACGTTCGCATGAACATCGAACTCATCACGCCGATCGCTATCGAAAAAGGTCTCCGCTTCGCTATCCGCGAAGGTGGCCGTACGGTAGGCGCTGGCGCAGTAACTGACATCGAAGCTTAATTAAAGCTTTAAAAAGATTTCCAAAATAGTAGGGGCGACGCTGTCGCCTCTACTGTTGCGGAATGGTCCTCTTACTGAAATATTAGCAGTAATGACCAAAGCCCTAATGCGATGACGTGGGAGGTTGCCCGCGGGGCTGCGGGGAGATTTCCACGGAGAAATGTCCGTCCTAGAGAACGGGCGATAAGGAGGAAAAATTTTAAAATGGCAAAACAGAAAAAAATCAGAATCCGTTTGAAAGCATACGATCACAAAGCATTGGATCAGAGTGCTTCGAAAATCGTTGAAACGGCAAAAAGAACAGGTGCTATGGTATCTGGACCGATTCCGCTTCCTACAGAAAAAAATATCTTCACAATTTTGAGATCGCCGCATGTCAACAAAGATTCGCGTGAACAGTTTGAAATGCGTACGCACAAACGCTTGGTTGACATTTTGGAACCGACGGCAAAAACGATCGACGCTTTGACTCGTTTGGACTTGCCGGCAGGCGTAGATGTCGAAATTAAAATGTAGGAGGTGGCTAATCAATGGCGAAAGCAATTTTAGGTAAAAAACTTGGAATGACCCAGATTTTCACGCCGGAAGGTAAAGTTGTTCCGGTAACAGTTGTTGAATCGGGCAAAACTGTTGTACTTCAGAATAAAACAGTAGAGAATGACGGCTATAACGCAGTTCAGCTGGGCTTCGGCGCTGTTAAAGATAAACACGTTACGAAACCGATGAAAGGTCACTTCGATAAAGCCGGCGTTGCTCCGGTGAAATTCATTCGTGAACTTCGCCTCGCAGCAGCTTCCGAATATGAAGTTGGTCAGGTAATTGGTGTTGATACTTTCGAAGAAAACGAGTTAATCGACGTAACTGGTGTATCGAAAGGTAAAGGTTTTGCCGGCGGTATTAAACGTCATAACTTTAGACGTGGACCAATGGGACACGGCTCTAAATCGCATCGTGAACCCGGTTCTATCGGACCGATGATCAGCGGCGGCGGCGGTAAAGTCTTCAAAGGCAAAAAACTGCCGGGTCGTATGGGAGCTGACAAAGTAACGGTACAGCGTTTGACCGTTGTACGCATTGATCCAGAGCGCAACCTTATTTTGATTAAGGGTGCTATTCCCGGACCGAAAGGTAGCTTTGTAGTGATCAAAAATACTGTGAAGCCGAAACATTAAGTTCGGGACTTCCGAACATCGAAAGGAGGATGTGCTATATGCCTAAAGTAGCATTATACAATATTGCCGGAGAAACTACCGGTGAAGTTGAATTAAATGAAAATATATTCGGCGTAGAAGTAAACGAAGCTTTGGTACATCAAGCAGTTGTTATGCAGCTCGCTAACCAGCGCCTCGGTACTCACGCTACAAAAACGAGAGGTCTTGTACGCGGTGGTGGCCGTAAACCTTGGAGACAAAAAGGTACGGGTCGCGCACGTTGCGGTAGCTCCCGCTCCCCGATCTGGGTTGGCGGTGGTACGGTATTCGGTCCGCAGCCTCGCTCCTATGCGTTCAGCATGCCGAAGAAACAGCGCCGTTTGGCAATCAAATGTGCATTGTCTTCGAAAGTGAACGATCAGGAAATCTTCGTTGTTGATTCGATCAATTTCGATCAGCCGAAAACGAAAAATGTCGTAAAAATGCTCAGCGACTTCAATGCTGAAGGTAAAGCTCTCATTATTACGGCAGACGCGATTGAAAATGTTGAAAGATCCGCAAGCAATATCCAGGGTGTTAAAGTAATCACTTCCATGGGTCTTAACGTATACGATCTTCTTCATTACACGAAAATTTTCGTTGCTCAAGACGCGATCTCCCGCATTGAGGAGGTGCTTGCATAATGTCTAAAGCACATGATATTTTGGTTCGTCCGGTTATTACGGAAAAATCTGCTGCTTTGATGCAGGAAAACAAATACACGTTCGTTGTCGATATGGCAGCTAACAAAACTGAAATTCGCCAGGCGGTTGAAGAAGTATTCAAAGTAAAAGTTGAATCCGTTAACACGGTTCGTGTTCTCGGTAAAACGAAACGCATGGGCCGTACTCAGGGCAAACGTTCCGATTACAAAAAAGCGATCGTAACTTTGGCTGAAGGTCAGCGTATTGAATTCTTCGAAGGCGTATAACGAATTTTAGTAAAGGAGGAGCACCATAATGGCAGTAAAAAGTTTTAAACCGTATTCTGCGGGCAGAAGATTTATGACGGTTGCTAGCTTTGAAGAAATCACGACTGACAAACCGGAGAAATCCCTTGTTGTTCGTCTTTTCCAGAAAGGCGGTCGTAACCAGCAGGGTCGCTTAACTGTTAGACATCAGGGCGGCGGTCACAAACGTTTATATAGAATCATTGACTTCAAACGTAACAAAGACGGTGTACCGGCAGTTGTTGCAACGATCGAATACGATCCGAACCGTTCGGCACGCATCGCTCTTTTGAACTATGTGGATGGCGAAAAACGCTACATCCTCGCACCGAATGGCCTTAAAGTAGGCGATAAAGTGGTAAGTGGTCCGGAAGCAGATATCAAACCGGGTAACGCACTTCCGCTCAAAAACATTCCGGTTGGTACGATGCTTCACAACATCGAAATGAAAATCGGTAAAGGTGGCCAGCTTGTTCGTTCCGCTGGTACGGGCGCACAGCTCATGGCTAAAGAAGGTGAACATGCACTTCTCCGTTTGCCGTCCGGCGAGCTCAGAAAAGTACATGTTAACTGCAAAGCTACCATCGGTCAGGTAGGTAACTTGGAACATGAAAACATCACGATCGGTAAAGCAGGTCGTTCCCGTTGGATGGGCGTTCGTCCGGCTAACCGCGGTGTTGTAATGAATCCGTGTGACCATCCGCACGGCGGTGGTGAAGGTCGTTCGCCGGTCGGCCGTAAACATCCGGTTACTCCTTGGGGCAAACATGCTATGGGTGCTAAAACTCGTCGCAAAAAAGCTTCGGATAAATTGATTGTAAAACGCCGCACGAAATAAGATAGTGCAGCGTAGACGAAAATAGAAGGATGGAGCGCCGCTTGGCGGTGATCTCCTCCACGTTTTCCTGAAAGGAGGAAACTACTAGTGTCTAGATCTACTAAAAAAGGACCTTTCGTTGCAGAGAGCTTGATGAAGAAAGTTGAAGCAATGAACGAAGCTGGTGAGAAAAAAGTTATTAAAACTTGGTCGCGCAGCTCTACGATCTTCCCGAATTTCGTTGGACACACGATTGCAGTACATGACGGTCGCAAACACGTACCGGTTTATGTAACGGAAGATATGGTTGGCCATAAACTCGGTGAATTCGCACCGACTCGTACGTACAGAGGACACGGTTCGGAAAAAACGACCGGCTTGAGAAAGTAAGTATTTGCTGAAAGGAGGCTGTGCTATGGAAGCTAAAGCCGTTGCAAAACATGTGCGCATTACGCCTCGCAAAATGCGTATTGTAATGAACTTGATTCGTGGCAAAAATGTAAAAGAAGCATTTGCTATCCTTAAATTCACGCCGAAAGTTGGCGCTGAAGTTTTGGAAAAAGTGTTGAAATCGGCAGTTGCTAATGCTGAACATAATTTTGATATGAACGTTGATAACCTTTATGTCTCTACTGCATTCGTAGATCAGGGTCCGACCTTGAAACGCATTCATCCTCGTTCCAGAGGACAGGCGTTCAAAATCTTGAAACGCAGCAGTCACGTCACCATTATGGTGAAAGAGAGATAATTAAAGGAGGGAAACGATTTGGGTCAGAAAGTTAATCCGCATGGTTTACGTCTTGGTGTTATCAAAACCTGGGATGCTAAATGGTATGCAGACAAAGATTATGCAGAAAAACTGCATGAAGATATTAAAATCCGCAAGCACTTGAAAGAAAAACTCTTCAGTGCAGGCGTATCGAAAATTGAAACGGAACGCGCAGCAAAACGTTTGAAAATCACGATCCACACGGCTAAACCGGGTATGGTAATCGGCCGCGGCGGTTCCGGTATCGAAGAAATCAAAGCAGGTCTCAAAAAATTGACCGACAAGCATGTTGACATCAACATCGCTGAAATCAAACAGCCGGATATGGATTCCTATTTGGTTGCAGAAAACATTGCAGCGCAGCTCGAACGCCGTATCGCGTTCCGCCGTGCAATGAAACAGGCAGTTACTCGCACGATGCGTCTTGGCGCAAAAGGTATTAAAGTAATGGTTAGCGGTCGTCTTGGCGGCGCGGAAATCGCTCGCAGCGAAAGCTACCGTGAAGGAAGCATTCCGCTTCATACTTTGCGTGCTGATATCGACTACGGAACAGCTGAAGCACATACGACTTACGGCCGTATCGGCGTAAAAGTATGGATCTACAAAGGCGAAGTTTTGCCGGAGATGAGAAAAGTCGCTGCCGTTAGCGAAGGGAGCGAAGCATAATGTTATTACCAAAAAGAGTGAAACATCGTAAGCAGTTCCGCGGCCGTATGAAAGGTAAAGCACAGCGTGGCAACAAAGTTACGCATGGTGATTTTGGCCTTCAGGCTCTTGAACCGGCTTGGATCACGAACCGCCAGATCGAAGCGGCTCGTATTGCAATGACTCGTTACATCAAACGTGGCGGTCAGGTATGGATCAAAATTTTCCCGGACAAACCGATCACGGCTAAACCGGCTGAAACTCGTATGGGTAGCGGTAAAGGTTCCCCGGAATACTGGGTTGCAGTTGTTAAACCGGGTCGCGTAATGTTCGAAATGGATGGCGTAGCGGAAGAAGTAGCCAAAGAAGCAATGCGTCTCGCATCGCACAAACTTCCGATCAAAACGCGCTTCATTAAACGTGAAGAAACGGCAAACGCGGAGGGCGGTGAAGTAAATGAAGGTTAAAGATATCCGTGAAATGAATCAGAACGAACTTAACCAGAAGCTTGCTTCCCTGAAAGAAGAACTCTTCAACTTGAGATTCCAATTAGCAACGGGACAGCTTGAAAATCCGATGCGAATCAAAGAAGTTAAAAAGACGATTGCTCGCATCAAAACGATCCAGCGCGAGCAGGAATTGCAAGCGTAACGTTCTTGCCGAATAGGTGAGATAAGAACGGAAGGAGGAAACAAGCATGGAACAAAGAAATGAGCGCAAAGTCAGAATTGGCAAAGTAGTCAGCGACAAAATGGATAAAACTGTTGTTGTAGCTGTTGAGCGTTTGGTACAGCATCCGTTGTACAAAAAACCGGTAAAAAATACGCAGAGATTCAAAGCTCATGATGAAAACAATGAGTGCAAATTGGGCGATACTGTCGCAATGATGGAAACTCGTCCGCTCTCGAAAGATAAACGTTGGAGAGTCACTGAGATCTTAGAAAGAGCGAAATAATCTGACTGAGACTAAAGTGAGCTGAATGAAAAGGAGGGATAACCGTGATCCAACAGCAGACTATGCTGAGTGTTGGCGACAACAGCGGTGCAAAAGAAATTATGTGCATTCGCGTGATGGGCGGTTCTTATCGTAAATATGCCAATATCGGTGATATTATCGTAGCTGCAGTTAAATCTGCATCTCCGGGTGGCGCAGTTAAAAAAGGCGACGTTGTGAAAGCAGTAGTCGTTCGTTCGAAAAAAGGTTTGCGCCGTTCGGATGGTTCGTACATTCGTTTCGACGAAAACGCAGCTGTAATCATTAAAGACGATAAATCCCCGAGAGGTACGCGTATCTTCGGACCAGTTGCAAGAGAATTGCGTGAAAAAGACTTCATGAAAATCATCTCGCTGGCTCCGGAAGTAATCTAATTAGGAGGCCCAGATAATGACGCAAGCAAAATTGCACGTTAAAAAAGGCGATACGGTACTCGTATTGTCCGGTAAAGATAAAGGCAAACAGGCAAAAGTTATTGCTGCAATGCCTGCAAAAGGCAAAGTCGTTGTAGAAGGCGTTAACAAAGTAAAACGTCACACGAAACCGACTCAGGTTGCTCCGCAGGGTGGCATCGTGGTAAAAGAAATGCCGATGCATTCTTCTAAAGTAATGCTCGTTTGCCCGGCTTGTAAAAAAGCAACGAGAATTAAGAAAACTGCACTTGCAAGTGGCAAATTCGTTCGCGCTTGCAAAAAATGCGGTGAAATCGTAGATAAAGAAAAATAATCGCAGGAAGGAGATCTGTCAGTGACTAGACTGCAAGAAAAATACCTGAATGAAACAACCAAACAATTGGTGGAACAGTTCGGATATAAAAACGTAATGGAAATTCCTAAGATTGAAAAAGTTGTTTTGAATATGGGCGTTGGTGAAGCTGTCGGCAATCCGAAAGTTTTGGATGCGGCTGTTAACGACATGACGCTGATCACCGGCCAGAAACCGGTTATCACAAAAGCTAAAAAATCCTTGGCAGCGTTCAAACTGCGTGAAGGTATGCCGATCGGCTGCAAAGTTACGCTTCGCGGCGATCGCATGTATGAATTCCTCGACAAATTCATGAACGTAGCACTCCCGCGTGTACGCGACTTCCGTGGCGTTAGCCCGAAATCGTTCGACGGCCGTGGTAACTATGCAATGGGTTTGAAAGAGCAGCTCATTTTCCCGGAAATTGAGTACGATAAAATCGACAAACTTCGCGGGATGGATATTATTATTGTAACGACTGCCAAAACGGACGAAGAAGCTCGTGCGCTTCTGAAATTCATGGGCATGCCGTTCTCTGAATAAGGAGGGACACTTGTGGCAAGAAAAGCGTTAATCCAGAAATGGAGCAATGAGCCGAAGTATAAAGTACGTAAATACAATCGATGCAAAATTTGCGGTCGTCCGCACGGATACTTGCGCAAATTTGACATGTGCCGTATTTGTTTTAGAGAACAGAGCTACAAAGGTGCCATTCCAGGGGTAACCAAAGCTAGTTGGTAAGATTAACGGAAGGAGGCTAAAACCATATGGTAATGACCGATCCGATTGCTGATATGCTTACGCGCGTTCGTAATGCAAATTCGGTATATCATGAAAAAGTAGAGATCCCGGGTTCCAAAATCAAACAGGCAATTGCGGGTATTTTGAAAGAAGAAGGTTTCATCAAAGATTTCGAAGTAATCAACGATGATAAACAAGGTGTTATTCGCGTGAGCTTGAAATATGGCCCGAATCGCGAAAAAATTATTACCGGCATCAAACGCATCTCGAAACCGGGCTTGCGTGTTTATGCGAAAAAAGAAGAACTCCCGCGCGTGTTGGGTGGTCTCGGTATCGCAATCATTTCGACTTCGCAGGGTGTTATGAGCGACAAAGAAGCTCGCCGTAAAAACCTTGGCGGCGAAGTAATCGCATATATTTGGTAAGAACGTTTTTCGTTAGGAGGTGTGCAAATGTCCAGAATAGGTAGAGCGCCTATCACCGTTCCTGCAGGTGTAACGATCACTCAGAACGGTAATGTCGTAACAGTAAAAGGCCCGAAAGGCGAATTGACTCGTGAATTTGTCGCTGACATGATCATCGAAGTTGCTGACAACACGATCACGGTAAAACGCCCGACGGACAATAAAGAACATAGAGCCCTTCATGGCCTCACTCGTACGCTCCTCAACAACATGGTTGTAGGCGTAACGGCAGGTTTCAGCAAAACTCTCGAGATCAACGGTGTTGGTTACAGAGCAGCAAAACAGGGCAACAACATCAACCTTTCTTTGGGTTTCTCCCATCCGGTTATCGTAGAACCGCCGACGGGTATCACTTTTGAAGTACCGGCACCGAACAGAATCATCGTTTCCGGTATCAACAAAGAAGTAGTTGGTGCAATGGCAGCGAAAATTCGTGGCTATCGCCAGCCGGAACCGTACAAAGGTAAAGGTATCAAATACGAAGGTGAAGTTATTCGCCGTAAAGTCGGTAAAGCCGGCGGTAAGAAAAAATAAGCGCTTTATAGAAAGGAGTGAACAACTTGCTTCATAAAGGTGATAAAAATGCCGCTCGTAAAAAGCGTCATTTCAGAGTAAGAAATCGTATCTCCGGTACTGCAGCAAGACCGAGACTTAACGTATTCAGAAGCTTGAAACACGTTTACGCTCAGGTTATCAACGATGTAACGGGTGAAACGCTCGTATCGGCAAGCACGGTAGATAAAGAAGTAGCAGCACAGATCCAGTTCGGTGGTAACATCGAAGCAGCAAAAGCTGTTGGTACGGTTGTTGCACAGCGTGCCCTTGAAAAAGGAATTAAAGAAGTTGTATTCGATCGCGGAGGTTACCTCTACCATGGTAGAGTAGCTGCATTGGCAGAAGCTGCGCGCGAAGCAGGCTTGGAATTCTAATTTTTGCGAAGGAGGTAACCTAATGGCCAGAATGGAACAGACAGCTTCTGAATTTCAGGAGAAAGTCGTATATATCAACCGAGTTGCTAAGGTCGTAAAAGGCGGTCGTCGCTTTTCGTTCAGCGCACTCGTTGTTGTTGGTGATGAAAACGGTACGGTAGGCGCAGGTCTTGGTAAAGCAAGCGAAGTACCGGAAGCAATCAGAAAAGGCATCGAAGATGCTAAGAAAAACTTGATCAAAGTTCCGCTCGTTGGAACGACGATTCCGCATCAGATCAACGGTGTATTCGGCGCAGGTAAAGTTCTTTTGAAACCTGCAGTAGAAGGTACCGGTGTTATCGCTGGCGGTCCGGTACGTGCCGTATTGGAATTGGCCGGTGTACATGACATCTTGACGAAATCGCTCGGCTCTTCGAACCCGAACAACATGGTTCGTGCAACCCTCAAAGGTCTCGAACAGTTGAAAAAAGCAGAAGAAGTTGCAGCGCTTCGCGGTAAAACAGTTCAGGAACTTTTGGGTTAAGGAGGAGCTAATAATGGCAAAAGTCAAAATTACTCTTACCAGAAGCCTGATCGGCAGACCGCAGGATCAAAGAGCAACGGTAAGAGCACTCGGTCTCGGTAAAATCAACAGCACTGTTGAACAGGAAGACAACGCAGTAATCCGCGGTATGATCTTCAAAGTAAAACACTTGGTAAAAGTAGAAGAAATCTAATTATAGAATAAGGAGGTGCTGAGAATGAAGTTACATGAATTGTCTCCGGCACTCGGCTCCAAGAAAGTAGCTACTCGCGTAGGTCGCGGTCTTGGTTCCGGTTTGGGCAAAACGTCTGGTAAAGGCCATAAAGGTCAGAAAGCTCGTAGCGGCGGCGGTGTTCGTCCGGGCTTTGAAGGTGGCCAGATGCCCCTCTATCGTAGAATTCCGAAACGTGGTTTCTTCAACCGTTTTGGTAAAGAATACGCTGAGATCAATGTTGAAGTACTCAATGTATTCGAAGAAGGCACTGTAGTTGATCCGGTCGCTTTGATCGAAGCCGGCATCATTAAAAACGTACGTGATGGTATTCGCGTATTAGGAAATGGAGAAGTGACGAAATCCCTCACTGTAATTGCTAATGGATTTAGCAAATCCGCAGCTGAAAAAATTACGGCAGCAGGCGGCAAAGTTGAGGTGATCTAAGTGCTTTCAGCATTATCCAACATACTCAAGATCACTGAGTTGAAAGATAAGATCGTCTTCACACTTATGATGTTCTTCATCTTTCGTTTGGGTACGCACATCCCGGTACCGGGCGTCGACCCGACAGCTATCGAACAGCTCTTTGCGAGCGGTAGCTTGTTCGGTCTCTTAGACCTCTTCTCCGGTGGCGCGCTGAGTAAGTTCTCCATCTTTGCAATGAGTATCACACCATACATCAATGCGTCGATCATCATGCAGCTCTTGACTGTTGTTGTTCCGAAATTAGAACAATGGTCGAAAGAAGGCATTGAGGGTCGTAAGAAAATTACGCAAACGACGCGATATGGTACGATACTTCTCGGATTCATCCAAGCACTTGGTATGGCATATGGCCTTAAAGATGCGATTCTTTACCCGGGTGTTGGATCGGTCCTTCTTATCGCACTCACATTAACAGCCGGCACAGCATTCTTGATGTGGCTCGGCGAACAAATCACAGCAAACGGTATTGGTAATGGTATCTCCCTCATCATCTTTGCAGGGGTTATCTCCAGATTACCGGAAGGCATTATGATGATTTTCGAATACCTCTCCGTAGGTACGATCAGCATCTTTAATGCAATCTTATTCTTCGTAATTGCTCTTGTCATGATCGTATTCGTTATCGCGCTTACGCAAGGGCAGCGCCGTATCTCGGTCCAGTACGCAAAACGTATGGTTGGCCGTAAAATGTACGGTGGTCAAACGACGCACATCCCCCTGAAGGTCAATCAGGCAGGCGTCATCCCAATAATCTTTGCGTCATCCGTGCTGATGTTCCCGGCAACCATAGCCCAGTTTATTGATATCCCCTGGGTGCAAACCGTGGCAGGATGGTTTGAGTGGGGAAGCCCGTTGAATACATGTCTCTATGTACTTCTCATCCTCTTCTTCACGTATTTCTATACTGCGGTTACCATGAACATATCGGATATGGCAGAGAACATGAAAAAATCCGGCGGTTTTATTCCGGGACTTCGTCCAGGAAAGCCAACTGCAGATTATTTGGATCGTGTAATGACTCGTATCACTCTTGCAGGCGCAATCGCTCTTGCATTGGTAGCGATCCTGCCGAACTTCATCGCGGCAGCTACCAACATTGAAGGTGTCTACTTCGGTGGTACCGCCTTACTCATCGCTGTCGGTGTATCCCTTGATACGATGAAACAGATCGAAGCGATGGTGATCATGCGCCACTACCAAGGGTTCATGAAATAAGGGAGGAACAATCATGCATATTCTCTTGATGGGCCCGCCGGGTGCCGGCAAAGGTACGCAGGCGGCAAAATTAGTACAAGAATACAACGTTCCGCATATCTCCACCGGTGATATGTTCCGAGCTGCCGTAAAAGCAGGCACTCCGCTTGGCAAACAGGCAAAAGAGTGCATGGACGCAGGTAAACTTGTACCGGACAGTGTAACGATTGGTATCGTCAAAGAACGTTTGGCGCAGGACGACTGCAAAAAAGGTTTCTTACTCGACGGATTCCCGAGAACGGCTGAACAAGCAACGGCGCTCGACGAGATCTTGCCGGAGATCGGTATTCAGTTGACTCGCGTCATCAATATCGACGTTCCGAAAGAAGACCTCATTGAACGTGCAGTAGGTCGCCGCATCTGCAGAAAATGCGGAGCAACCTACCACATCGCCTTCAACCCGACCAAGGAAGACGGCATTTGCGATGCATGTCAAGGAGAACTTTATCAGCGTGCAGACGACTGTGAAGAAACGATGCGCAACAGACTCGACGTCTACGGTGCACAGACCCAACCCCTCATAGACTACTATCAGGCAAAAGGTCTCTACACAGCTATCGAAGGTCGTCAAGCGATTGACAAAGTATTTCACGATATAGTAGCTGCACTGAAAGGCGAATAAATAGGATGATCATCCTAAAATCGGATCGAGAAATCGAATACATGCGAGATGCAGGCAGAATCGTTGCCGAAACGCACGACGAAGTCAGAAAGGCCATCAGGCCCGGCATCAGCACACTCGAACTTGATAAGATCGCCGAAAAATATATAAAAAGTCAGGGAGCAATTCCTGCATTCAAAGGATACTACGGTTTTTCGGGAAGCATCTGCGCTTCCATTAGCCAAGAAGTCGTTCACGGCATACCGAAAAAAGGGCGCAAGCTCAAAAATGGTGATAACATCAGCATTGACATCGGAGCCATGATAAACGGCTACAACGGAGACGCAGCCATCACGCATCCTGTCGGAGACATCGATGAAGAGATGGAAAAGCTTCTTCGAATCACCGAAGAATCCCTATACAAAGGCATTGAAAAAGCGATAGCAGGGAATCGTCTTGGGGATATTTCTCATGCTGTACAAACACACGCAGAAAACAATGGGTTTGGTGTAGTGCGAGACTATGTCGGACATGGTATCGGAAGACGGATCCACGAAGATCCGCAAATACCAAACTACGGCAATGCCGGACATGGCCCACGGCTCCAAGCGGGAATGACACTCGCGATCGAGCCGATGCTCAACGCAGGGACATGGGAAGTGAAAACACTTGCAGACGGTTGGACCGTCGTAACAAAAGACGGAAAACCATCCGCACACTTTGAACATACCATCGCGATAACCGATGGTGAACCGGAAATCTTAACACGCAAATAATGCGTAAGAGAGTATCGCATAGCAAGCCAGCTTGCTATAACAACAAATCGTAAGAAGCGGACGAGGAGGGAATATCTCGTGTCCAAACAAGACGTAATTGAGGTAGAAGGTACAGTTCTGGAAGCTCTTCCTAATGCTATGTTTCAAGTAGAATTAGAAAATGGGCATGTTGTACTGGCTCACGTATCGGGTAAGATCAGAATGAACTTCATTCGAATCTTGCCGGGTGACAAAGTCACCATCGAGTTGACGCCGTACGATTTAAAACGTGGCCGTATTACCTACCGTTTCAAATAAGTCCTGCTGTATAGCAGACGAAAAAAGAAAAGGAGGAAATTGCAAATGAAAGTGAGACCGTCGGTTAAACCCATTTGTGAAAAATGCAAAGTTATTAAACGCAAAGGCAACGTAATGGTGATTTGTGAAAATCCCAAACATAAACAAAAACAAGGATAAGATAGGAGGTGCTCTATAGATGGCACGTATTGCCGGTATTGACTTACCACGTGATAAACGAATTGAAATTGCTTTGACATATATCTATGGAATCGGTCTTTCCTTATCGAAAGAAATCTTGGCAGCAACGGGTATCAGCCCGGACACTCGCACGAGAGACTTGACAGAAGAAGAAGTTTCCAAACTTCGTGAAATCATTGATAAAGAGTACATCGTAGAAGGTGACCTTCGTCGCGAAGAATCTCTTAACATCAAACGTTTGATCGAAATCGGTTCCTACCGTGGCAGAAGACACCGTATGGGTCTTCCAGTTCGCGGACAGAACACCAAAAATAATGCTCGCACCCGCAAAGGCCCGAAAAGAGCCGTCAGCGGCAAAAAGAAATAAGGAGGGGTAACTTTTGGTAGCGAAAAAAGTGGCTAGACCGAAAAGAAAAGAACGTAAAAATATCGAGCATGGCTGTGCTCATATCCGTTCTACTTTCAACAATACAATCGTGACGATCACGGATACCAAAGGTAATGCGCTTTCCTGGGCAAGCGCAGGTGGCCTTGGCTTCCGCGGCTCCAGAAAGAGCACTCCGTTTGCTGCACAGATGGCTGCGGAAACGGCAGCGAAAGCAGCAATGGAACATGGCCTCAAACAGGTAGAAGTATCTGTAAAAGGTCCTGGTGCAGGACGTGAAGCAGCAATCAGAGCGCTGCAGGCAGCTGGTCTCGAAGTTAACTCGATCAAAGACGTAACTCCGATCCCGCACAACGGCTGTCGTCCGCCGAAACGCAGAAGAGTCTAATAGGAGGTGCAGAAATAGATGGCAATTGATAGAGTACCGGCTCTCAAAAGATGTAGAGCTCTTGGACTGGAACCGGCTTTCATCGGCCGCAGCAAACAGTCGAACCGTCAGCCGAAACGCGCCGGCAAAAAAATGAGCGAGTATGGTATCCAGCTTCGTGAAAAACAGAAAGCAAAATTCATTTACGGCGTATTGGAAAAACAGTTCAGAAAATATTATGAAAAAGCAAAAACGATGTCCGGTATCACCGGTGAAAACTTGCTCATCCTCTTGGAAAGACGCGCAGACAACATCGTTTTCCGTATGGGCTTGGCAGCAACTCGTCGTCAGGCACGTCAGATCGTTTCCCATGGTCATATCTTGGTAAACGGTAAAAAAATGAACATCCCGTCCGCACTCTTGAAAGCAGGCGATGTAGTAACGATCAAAGAAAAAAGCCGTGGCACGGCACTTTTCAAAGACATGGCAGAAACTGCTACGGCTTTGGACGTACCGGCATGGATCTCCTTTGACGCACAGAACCTCGCTGGCACGATTGAACGTCTTCCGAACCGTGAAGAAATCGACGTACCGGTTGAAGAACAAATGATCGTAGAGTTGTACTCCAGATAAGATATCTCTTATGGGTATCGCGTAAAAGTAATTACGCATAAATGAGGAGGTTAACCTAGATGATCGAAATTGAAAAGCCGAAAATCGAAACCATCGAAGTAAGCGAAGATGGTCGTTATGGTAAATTCGTGTGCGAACCGCTCGAACGTGGATACGGTACGACGCTTGGCAACAGCCTGCGCCGTATCCTTCTCTCCTCGCTCCAGGGCGCAGCGATCACATCCATCAAAATCGACGGCGTACTCCATGAATTCTCTGCAGGACCCGGCGTAAGAGAAGATGTTACCAACATCATCCTCAATCTTAAAATGCTCTGTCTGAAAATGTATTCCGACGAGCCCAAAAAGATCTACATCGATGTAGAAGGCGAAAAAGAAGTTACAGCGGCTGACATCATTGCTGATGCAGATATCGAGATCCTCAACCCGGATCTCCATATCGCAACCGTCAATGAAAAAGGTTCTCTCAGAATCGAAATGATTGTAGAAACCGGCCGTGGTTATACGCCGGCTGACAAAAACAAAAAGCCGGATCAAGTAATCGGTGAGATTCCGATCGATTCCATTTTCTCGCCGATCCAGAGAGTAAACTACACCGTATCCGACACGCGCGTAGGTAACGTCACCAACTATGACAAACTCACGCTCGAAGTATGGACAGACGGTAGCATGTGCCCGGAAGAAGCTATCAGCAAATCCGCAAGCATCATGATCGCATATTTGCGCTTGTTCCAGAACATGGCGGGTGCGCCGACAGAAGATGAAGGCGTAGAAGGCACTTTCTGCGAACCTGCTGAAAGCGGAGAATCCAAAACGCTTGAAATGACGATTGAAGACCTCGACCTCTCGGTTCGTTCTTACAACTGTCTCAAACGTGCGGGTATCAACACCGTAGCAGAACTCGTTCAGAAAAGTGAAGACGACATGATGAAAGTACGTAACTTGGGCAAAAAATCCCTGGACGAAGTGAAGAAAAAATTAATCGAGCTCAACCTCGGTTTGGCAGAAATCGAAGAATAGGAGGATAGACAATGGCTTACAGAAAATTAGGACGTGACTCCAGCGCACGTAAAGCATTGTTCCGCAGCATGTTGACTTCCTTCTTTGCATGTGAGAGAATTGAAACTACTGAAGCGAAAGCGAAAGAAGTCAGCAAACTTGCTGACCAGATGATCACGTTGGCAAAACGTGGCGACTTGCACGCTCGCAGACAAGTATTGGCAGTACTCTTGGACGAAGAAGTGACGAGAAAATTGTTTGATACAATTGCGCCGAAATACAGCGAACGCAATGGCGGTTACACGAGAGTTTTGAAAACTGCTCCGCGCCGTGGCGACGCTGCACCGATGGCAATTCTTGAATTGGTATAATAATGATAGCCGGATCATTTTCGAGTGATCTGGTTTTCATTTTGTACGAAAAAAGAGTAAAAAGAGCAAGATCCATCTAACGTGGGACTTGCTCTTTTTTATTATGCCAAAACACATTCATAATAAGCCATGTAAAAAGTGGCACAAAAAGACCGCCTGCTTTCATTAGCAGACGGTCTTTTTGCTTTCTAAACGATAATCTGCCAATAGTAATCGTTTTTGCACTAAAAGATGACTTGTTAGCAGAGAACGCTTACCGAATGAATGTTCTGTATCAGTAAAAACATATTTCTTTTATATTACTCATTCATCTTTGCCAGAGCTTCTTTTGCAGGCTCGTGGCCTTG
>JAFPBC010000298.1 GCA_017390595.1 Selenomonadales bacterium
AGCGCAAGGCAGTCTGTGCCTATCTGGCAGAAGGTACGCATCGCTCGCGGTGGATACGCTCGATGACGGTCGGGGAGGACGGCATACTGTCTGTCACGCTCCGCTGACCGCCTGCGAAGACGGCATACCGACCGTCATATTCCGATAAGCCGCACTTGCGCAAGCCGTCTATGTAGCGAGCCTGGGTGACCCGATCGCCGATCTTGTCGCCAACATCTATGCCGAACAAGGCGCACGCGTCACATACGAAAACCTCATTGCCGTCTGTCCCGACCCGTGCGTCAAAGATGCGCTCCGCTACCTGTGGGAACGTGAAGTCGTCCACCTGCAGCGATTCGGTGAGGCACTCAACGAAGTACAGGAATGGATGTGCAAATGCAAACGTGTGTGGAGCGGTACCGATACGGTCGGAACGGTACAACAGAAAGATTAGAACCATATGAGATAAAGAGGGGCGATGTGTACGCTCCTCTTTATTTTGTAAGAAATGGCATCATAAAATCGTTAAAAAAAGAAGGTTTTTGGACGATGAAAGGGGAATTTATATCAATACGATAAGATGCGGAAAACATATCATAAGGAGAGGATAATCATGAAAAAATTATTTGTATTGTTTACGGCACTTTGCCTTCTCTGCTTCAGCTCGGCAGCATTCGCGGCAACGAACGGACAAGTCTTGACGAAAGAAGAAGCTGTTGCATCGCAGGTCATGTCTGCCTTGACGAAAACAGTATCGTATGAAGTCGTAAGCCAAGACTTCACGCCTTCGCTTCAGCAGGCTCTCGACAAAGCAAAATTGAACGAGATGAAAAAAGAAGTTCGCACGAAATTCGGCAAAATGCAGGACATGAAATTCGTCCGTCTCGAAAAATTCGACCAGGGCGACCGTGTAACGTATTTGGCAAGCTTCGCGAAACAGCAGTTCGTACAAGTCGAATTCTTGTTCGATGTAACGACCGACGCACCGAAAGTCATGAGCTTCTCGCTCAGACCGCTTCAGGTACAGCAGCAACAGGCACCTGCACAGGCTCAGAAATAAGCAACATTTCAGTAGACAACATTGACGAATGTACGCTGTGAATAGACAATTCGATGAGAGTGAGAAAAATTTTCTTAAAATGTTGTAAAATATGAAAAAACTATTTGGCAATCTTGCGCTTTTGTTGTAAAATAAGAGATATACAAGTTAGCCAGTTTCAAGGTGAGGAGAGATAACTGTGATTGAAAAGGTTTATGAGAAAATTGAAAATAACGCGAATTTCCGCAAATTCATGAAAACGTCCTTGGTTGCACCGAGAAACGACGAACACGTGATGGAAATCATTATCGCTTGCTCCAAATTGGCAGGTATGCCGCTTACGAAAGAAGAATTCTTGGCATATCAGCGCGCAGGCATGGAAAAAATCACGCAGCAACCGGGTTACTTGGACGCAGAATAATCTTTTTATAATGCCGTGTAATGGACAGTGAAGTCTTGGCAACAGGATTTTACTGTCCATTTTTATATATCCGAACAAGGGAATGATACATATGAAAATTACGATCGCATATTACAGCAAAGGCGGCAGAACAAAAGCCATGGCTGAGAAAATAGCAGAAGGCGCACGCGCGGTAGCAGGTACGGAGGTCGGCGTATTCGCCATCGACGACATCGACCTTGATTTCCTCGCTGAGAGCGATGCCTTCATCTTGGGAACGCCCGTCTATTATGCAAGCAGTGTCTGGCAGATCAAAAAATGGTTCGATGAATCGAAGAATATCTCGCTTGCAGGCAAGCTCGGCGCGGTATTCGCAACGGCAGACTACTGCCAGGGCGGTGCATCGAATGCACTGACGATGCTCTTGACGCATATGATGGTCAAAGGCATGATCGTCTACTCGGGCGGCGGTGCATACGGTAAGCCGTTTATCCATCAGGGCGCGGTCGCGCTGAAAGATACGCTGGAGAAGGACAGTGAGATGTTCCCCATCTTCGGCAAACGTATTGCGGAAAAAGCACAGGAGCTTTTCGCAAAATAAGAAAAGCAGGTGCTTTGACAGACGGTATGACATATTGTCGATGCCGTATCGTCTGCAGTCGCTCTTGACAGGCGGGCTCGGACGAGATCATATATTTGATTCAAAGAGAGAAGAGTGGGTAGTATGGAAATAGAGATCAGAATCAATCAAAAACAATGTAAAGGATGCAAAATCTGTACGACATTTTGTCCGAAGGGCGTACTTGCGCTCGATGCACTCGGCAAAATGAGTATTGCGAATAAAGAAGCTTGTATCGGTTGCGGTCAATGTGAACTTCGTTGCCCCGACTATGCAATTCAGGTAGATAAGAAGGTGACGAAATGACAAAAGCAAGATTGATGCAAGGTAATGAAGCGTGTGCCCAAGGCGCACTCGCGGCAGGTGTCCGTTTCTTCGGCGGATATCCGATCACGCCGTCGACGGAGATCGCGGAGCAGATGGCTCTCGAGCTTCCGAAAGTCGGCGGTACGTTCATCCAGATGGAAGACGAGATCGCTTCGATGGCGGCTGTCATCGGCGCGTCCCTCGCAGGTAAAAAAGCACTTACGGCAACAAGCGGCCCGGGCTTCTCGCTTAAACAGGAGCTTATCGGTTATGCGGCTTGTGCCGAGATCCCCGTTGTTATCGCCAACGTACAGCGTGTGGGCCCGTCTACGGGTCAGCCGACCAGCCCGTCGCAGGGCGATGTCATGCAGGCTCGCTGGGGCACGCACGGCGACCATCCGATGATCGCGCTTTCGCCGTGGACGGTACGTGAATCGTTCGATGTCGCGGTAAAAGCTGTCAAC
>JAFPBC010000299.1 GCA_017390595.1 Selenomonadales bacterium
AAATCCGCGTGCTTTGCCGAGCTCGGCTACGTCCTGCGCCTCGCCGATACCGACTTCGAACAAGACGATACCGTCTTCTTTCAAGTAGCGCGGTGCATCGTCTATCAATCGGCGATAAAAATCAAGTCCGTCTGCTCCACCGACAAGCGCCATCTCGGGCTCCTGCTTCACTTCGGGAGAGAGGCCTTCCATGTCACGCACGGGGATATACGGCGGATTCGACAAAATGGCATCGAACAGGCCGTCAACAGGCGCATAGAGGTCGCCCAAGCGGAATTCGGCACGGTCCGCAAGACCGAGACGCTCTCCGTTCGACTTCGCCACAGCAAGTGCCGCAGACGATAAGTCTACGGCAACGCCCGTACTGCCTTCTGTTCCCTTCAGCACCGACAATAAGATAGCACCACTGCCCGTACCGATATCGACGATACGCGGAGCTTCTTTTTCCGCGAGAAGACGGATCGCCTCTTCAACGAGTATCTCCGTATCAGGACGCGGTATGAGCACATCGGGCGTCACGCGGAACGAATGCCCCATGAACTCCTTTTCGCCCAGAATATACGCAACGGGCATACGCTGCGCGCGCGCCTTGACCATCTGTCGAAACGACGACAACTCTTCTCCCACGAGCGGTCTGTCGAAGTTGACATAGAGGTGGATGCGGTCACATTTCAAGATATGCGAAAGCAGTACTTCCGCATCGAGACGCGGAGAGTCCACGCCCTTTTCTTCGAAGTACTGCTTTGTCCAGTTTAGAATTTTTCCGATCGTCCAAACTTCTTTTCTGTCTGTCATCTTATTCTACCTGCTTCAATCGTTCCGCTTGGTCAGCGGTGATAAGTCCGTTGATAAGCTCATCGAGATCGCCGCCGAGGACCATCTCCAGCTTATGGAGCGTCAGACCGATACGGTGGTCGGTCACACGGCCCTGCGGAAAATTGTACGTGCGGATACGTTCACTGCGGTCGCCCGTACCGACTTGGCTTTTGCGGTCGGCGGCAACTTGCGCATTTTGCTCGGCTTGTGCCATCTCGAGGACTTTCGCGCGAAGCACACGCATCGCTTTTTCACGGTTTTTGAGCTGGGATTTTTCGTCCTGACATTGGACGACGATACCCGTCGGCAAGTGCGTGATACGGACTGCCGATTCTGTTTTGTTGACGTACTGACCGCCTGCGCCCGATGCACAGTACGTGTCGATACGAAGATCGTTCTGATTGATGTCGATCTCGACTTCTTCCGCTTCGGGAAGTACAGCTACCGTTACGGTCGAAGTATGGATACGACCGCCCGATTCGGTGGCAGGTACACGCTGTACACGATGGACACCGCTTTCGTACTTCATCTTGCTGTACGCGCCGTAACCGTCGACTTCGAACGCGACCTCTTTCATACCGCCAAGCTCCGTCACACTGCTGCTGAGGATCTCGGTCTTCCAACCTTGCGCCTCGGCATAACGCGTATACATACGGAACAGCTCCATCGAGAAGAGTGCCGCTTCGTCACCGCCCGCACCGCCGCGGATCTCAACGATAACGCTCTTGTCATCGTTCGGATCTTTCGGCAAAAGAAGGATAGGAAGCTTCTCGTCGATCTCTTCACGACGCGCGCGAAGCTCACCAAGCTCTGCTTCTACCATCTTGCGGAACTCGTCATCGTCGATGCCTTCCGCGAGCATCTCTTGTGCTTCTTCGATACCGCCGAGGACTTCTTTGTACTCGCGGATCGTCGTCACGAGCGTCGTCAGCGATGCGTGCTCCTGCGTATATTTACGCCAGAGCGGTACATCACAGATAACGGACGGGTCGGACAGGAGCGACTCGAGCTGCATATATTTTTCTTCAATTGCTTGCAATTTACTGAGCAACGTTCGTTCCTCCTCTTACGCTTCTTTCACATTTTCACGGTCGGGTCTGACTTCGTTGAGCGCACGGATAGCCACTTCGATCTGATCGTCGGTCGGTTCTTTCGTCGTGAGCTTCTGAAGCCACAATCCCGGTGCGATCGCCCAACGCATGAAGCTCGACTCATTGCGCCCTGCGTAACGAATGATCTCGTATGCCACACCTGCTACGACAGGCATCAAGATAACGCGCGACAAAATGCGCTCTACGAGATCGGGCCAGCCCAAGAATGCGAACATTACGATACTGACGACCATAACGACCAAGAGGAACGCCGTTCCGCAGCGCGGGTGAAGCGTCGTGAACGGACGCACGTTCTCGACGGTAAGATCGAGTCCTGCTTCGTAGGCGTGTATCGTCTTATGCTCCGCACCGTGATACATGAATACAC
>JAFPBC010000300.1 GCA_017390595.1 Selenomonadales bacterium
ACTCGTATTGATGGTCATGGGCGTAGGCGTATTTGTAGGTCTCAGCGCGGTGATCGGCATCTTCGTATAATATCCGCACAGCATTCATATAACATCAACCAAAGGAGGTCAGAGAGATGCAAGCACTCGTATTGATGGTCATGGGCGTAGGCGTATTCGTAGGTCTCAGCGCGGTGATCGGCATCTTCGTATAATGGCAGACGACAAGATATCTCATATTACTACCTAGAGCAGTTCCGCTTTCGATGTATTCGGCAGGAGCTGCTCTTTTATTATGCCTGCCCGCCTGTCGCCCGATATATCACCACAACGACCGCCCCTCCATCCGTCGATATCCGCATCGGGCGAACACCGCACACACGCATCTGTCCTGCAACATATTCTTGCCCTGTTTTTCTAGCATCTGCACATATAAATGTGTATATAAACACACTACTGTTCCCCTACCCGATACACGCCCGATGCCTTCCCCAACAGCACAAACGACTACCGCCATCCCCTTTTCACAGCCACTCGCCTGCATTTCTCGCTCATCTCCTCCGAAAAATATCCCCCCATCGCCCGCGCACAGCAGAAAAAAAGACACGCACACATTTACAGAGTACGTGTCTTTTTTATTTCGCTTGCAAATATATACCTTTTCGGTTATCATATAATTAAAGAATACTTTTAAGGTATGCTTTATTCGAGTACGATGACTTCCAGATCGTCGGGCACATAGACGGTGCCTTCGTATTCCTGCCGAGCTTCGGCGGTGTAGGTCTCTTTTCTTGTCGCGATGGTCTTTTCTTCCGTATGGTAGAGGATGAGATTTTTCGCGCCGAGGGACTGTGCAAGCCTGCCTGCATCGAGTGCGGTGCTGTGGTTCTTCTCGTACGGCTTGAAGATGTCGCGGTCGCCGTAGAGACAGAAGGCTTCGCTCATGAGCCAGTCGGCATCTTTCGCATATTCGTGGCACGCTTCGTTGTACGGCTCATCGCCGAGGCAGACGAGTTTTTGTCCATCGGGGAGAATAGCCGTGAAGCCGAACTGTTTTGCTTTCGTCGAAAAGATGTCGAAGAAGGTGAGCTCCATGCCTTGTACGGTGCGTTTGTCACCGTCGGCGATGCGTTCGATGAGGATGGTAGTGCCGAGTGCCTTGAGGTCTTTTTTCGACAGGGTAAGTCGGCAGATGGTCTCCAAGGACTCTGCCGCGACGTCGTGGCAGTAGACGGTGAAGATGCCGTTGTATTTGCCTTCGCGTTGCATCGCAGAGATACGGCGCACGACCCATACGGCACCGAGGATATGGTCTGTGTGGCTATGTGTGATATACATATCGCGGATAGAGCTCAGCGCGATGCCTGCCTGATTCAGTCTGCCGAAGATGCCGTTGCCGCCGCCCGCATCGACGAGGAGGTTTTCTTTCTCGCCTTTCAGTACGAAGCACGTGTTATAGATATTGGCAACACCCGCGTTGCCTGTTCCGAGCATGATAAGTTCCATGATGTCCTCCGATCGTTTTGTCATTGTCCTGATTATATGTTAGATGTTCGCTCCATGCAAATAAATTCCTGCCGACGCGATTATTTCCCCCGCGTATCGGCCACACTACGAAAGAGGTGATACTATGACGAAAACAAACGCTTTGATACATGAAACGAGTCCGTACTTACAACAACACGCACACAATCCCGTCGACTGGCTCCCGTGGGGCGAGGAGGCTTTCCGCCGTGCACGCGAGGAGAATAAGCCCATCTTTTTGAGTATCGGGTATTCGACGTGCCATTGGTGCCACGTGATGGCACATGAGAGCTTTGAGTCGGAGGATATCGCAAACGTGCTCAATAAGCATTTTATCTCGGTGAAGGTCGACCGCGAGGAGCGTCCCGATGTCGATGCGTTCTATATGCGCGCGTGTCAGACGATGACGGGGCGCGGCGGCTGGCCGCTGTCTATCTTGATG
>JAFPBC010000040.1 GCA_017390595.1 Selenomonadales bacterium
AGGTTAATGTCAGATATCCGTCTTCATCCACCATTATATAACCTTCCTCGCGGAAGTTTTTCATGGCTATAGACACACTTGCCTTGGAAAAAGAAAGCTCATTAGCAACGTCAATGCTTCTGACATTGCCGTTTTTCTGTTTTAACAAGAAGAAGGTCGTTTTGAATAGGACGATGATTGTTAACTGATAAGGAAAGTATACAAGATACCATGGGGAAAGTGTCACATTCTGTAATGGTTTATGTTAAAATAAAAGAGATAAAATATAATAAGAATGGGCTGTCATAGGAAGTCAGGCTTGCTATGATGGTGTGAATAATAATTGTCTGTCCAAGGGGGAATGAAGTATGAACTGGGAATATGCGCCGCTGCTTGTTATTTTGATGTTTGCGGTATTGGGAAATAATCCGAGTGTTTCGATCGCGGTAACGGCACTTTTGCTGATAAAATTGGTCGGTGGCGATGTGTTGTTTCCTTATATTGAAGCGCACGGTCTTCATCTCGGTATAACGATGATAACGATGGGAGTACTTGTTCCGATCGCTACGGGACGTATCGGTATGAAAGATATCATCAGTCTTGTCGGTTCGGTAGAAGGTGTCGTTGCAATGCTCATCGGGGCATTCGTCGCGTACGCGGCTGCGCAAGGCCTTCCGCTTATGCAGGATACACCGCAGATCGTGACGGCGCTCATTGTCGGAACGATCGTTGGTGTATGTTTCTTCCACGGACTTGCAGTCGGTCCGCTTATTGCCGCGGGGCTCGTAGCAGTGCTCTTTCAGCTGGGCAAGCTCTTTTCGTAAGACTGATCATCGAAAGGGAATTTTGCGGCAGAGCTGTCAGACGATTGTTTTTTTTGTCGCCTGCTAGTATAATAGTAGGATAGGAGAGTTATTGGAGGTTTGCAAAAATGTTTCATTTTAGTATGCCTGAATTGATATTGATCTTAGTTATTGCACTCGTTGTGTTCGGCCCGGGTAAGCTTCCCGAGCTCGGCAAGTCTCTCGGTAAGAGCTTGCAGGAGTTCAAGCGTGCGGCGAATAAAGAGGTCGAGCCTATCAAAGAGGAATACATAGATGTCAAAGCAGAAGTAAAAGAGACGATAGATTCGGTGAAAAAGGAAAGCGAGGGGAAGTAGATGGCAGAAAATCCATCTGATCTTCCGTCGGAACAAGAAAGTCACGATGAGGAGATGTCTGCTGTCGATCATCTGGAAGAACTTCGTCGTCGATTGATCATTTCGATCGTGACGGTGATGATCGCAAGCGGATGTTGCTATTTTTACGCAGAAGAGATGGTCGGATTTTTGACGAAAGAAGCCGGTAAGCTCTATTACATGAATCCTGCCGAAGCATTCTTCACATATCTGAAGGTGTCTGTATGTGCGGGTTTTTTGATCAGCATCCCTGTCTTGATGCATCAGTTTTGGGCATTCGTTGTACCTGCGCTGACGAATAGAGAGAAAAAATCGTTCGATATTATCGTGCCTGCATCGGTAGTTCTGTTTTTTATCGGTCTGGCATTTTCATATTTTTTGGTATTCCCGACGGCTGTTAAATTTTTTATGGGATTTTCGACTGACAGTTTGCTTCCGATGTTCTCGATCGGGCATTATCTGTCGTTCGTAATTGCATTCGTGTTGCCGTTTGGATTCGTATTCGAATTACCGATGGTCGTATTGGTGTTGGCGAAACTGGGTTTTTTGACTTCGGTTTTTCTGAAAGAAAAACGCAAATACGTTATCGTGGGGGCGTTCGTAGTAGGGGCGGTCATCTCACCGACACCCGACATTTTTTCACAATGTATGATAGCGATACCGATGCTGCTTTTATATGAGTGCAGTATTATGATCGTTCAATATTTCTTAAAAAAATAGATTGAGGAAGGGGAATCATTTTGGCTTTTACAGACATGAGAGAATTTATCGCAGAATTGGAGAGACGTGGTTTATTGAAACGCATCCGTACTCAAGTTGACTGCGAATTGGAGATCACGGAGATCACGGACCGTGTCTCGAAAATGGAAGGTAAGAAAAATGTTGCGTTGTTGTTCGAGAATGTAAAAGGCTATGACATGCCTGTTTTGATGAATGCATTTGGCAGCATGGAACGTATGGCTATTGCGCTTGGCGTAAACGAAGTCGATGATATCGCGAACCGTATTCGCGAAATTTTGAAACTCCCATACATTTCGTTGCAGAACAAACTCGACTTGGTAAAAATCATCCCGCAGGCAAAAAAAGCGATCAACTTCCCGAAATACGTGAAAAAAGCACCGTGCCAAGAAGTTATCATCAAAGATCGTCCGGATATCGAAAAATTCCCGATCTTGAAATGCTGGCCGGATGACGGCGGTCGTTTTATCACGCTTCCGCTCGTATTCACGAAAAATCCGAAAACGGGTAAACGCAATGTTGGTATGTATCGTTTGCAGGTCTATGATGGACAGACGACAGGTATGCACTGGCATATCCATAAAAATGGTGCGGAAAACTTCCGCGCGCACAAAGAGCTCGGCAAAGACCGCATCGAAGTAGCGGTAGCTATCGGTGGCGACCCCGTCTTGACGTATGCGGCAACGGCTCCGCTTCCGCGTGACGTTGATGAAATGGTATTCGCAGGCCTTCTTCGCGAAAAAGCAGTTGAGATGGTCAAATGCGTAACGGTCGATGTAGAAGTACCTGCACATTCCGAGATCATTCTCGAAGGTTATGTCAAACTTGACGAGCTTCGCCGCGAAGGTCCGTTCGGCGACCATACGGGTTATTACTCGCTCGCTGATGATTATCCGGTATTCCATATCACGTGTATCACGCACCGCAGAAATCCGATCTATCCTTCGACGATCGTTGGCAAACCGCCGATGGAAGATTGCTATATCGCAAAAACAACGGAACGACTTTTCCTTCCGTTCCTTCAAGAACAGATCCCCGAAATCTGCGACATCAACTTGCCGCTCACAGGTGTATTCCACAATTGCGCGATGGTTTCTATTAAGAAAACGTATCCGCAGCAGGCGAAAAAAGTTATGCACGCTATCTGGGGCATGGGACAGATGATGTTCACGAAGATGATCATCATCGTAGACTCGCACGTCAATGTACAAGATGAAAACGAAGTCTGGTGGCGTGTATTCAACAATATCGATGCTCGCCGCGATATCGTCATGGTAGACGGTCCGCTCGATGTACTCGACCACTCTTCGCCGACACCGAACTGGGGTACCAAAGTCGGTATCGATGCGACGAAAACGTGGCCATCCGAAGGTCATACGAGAGAATGGCCGGATGAGATCGTAATGTCGGATGATATCAAAAGAATGGTTGACTTGAAATGGAAGGATCTTGGCCTTGAATAAGATAAAAGCACATTTACAAAACATAGCCTTGTCGCACTCGATATTCGCGCTGCCGTTTGCCTTTATGGGCGCATTCTTGGCGGCAGACGGGATACCGACGATGCACGACCTTTTCTGGATAACGGTCGCGATGGTCGGGGCGCGCAGTGCGGCATTGGCACTCAATAACTTGATCGATCTTAAATATGATAAGATCCACCCGCGTTTTACAAAACGCCCGATGGTAACAGGCGCTGTAAAACCGAAAGAAGCTGTCGTTCTCATTATTGTAACGCTCCTCATATTCTTTTATGCGGCGATGCAGCTTCATCCTATATGTATTAAACTGGCTCCCTTGGCGATCGCACCGTTCTGCATCTATCCGTACATGAAGCGTTTTTCTTGGACATGTCATCTTGTCCTCGGATTGTCGCTTGCAGTTGCACCGATCGGTGCTTGGATGGCTATCCGTGGTGATATTACGCTCCCGATCCTTCTCTTAGGCTTGGCGCAGGGTGTATGGATCGCGGGTTTTGACGCTGTATATGCGGCGCAGGACGTAAAATTCGATAAAGAGCATGGACTTCATTCGATGCCAGAACGATTCGGTGTGGCGGGTTCTCTTCGCTTGACGAAGATCATGCACGTTATCTGTATCATTTCGTTCTTGCTTGTCGGTATGCTCTTAGAGCTCGGCGGTATGTATTATCTTGGTGTATTGATGGCTGCAACTGTTCTCATTTATCAGAACATGATCGTCAAACCGCATGATTTGTCGCAAGTTACGCAAAAATATTTTATGCGTAACGGTTTGGTTGGTATTTGTCTTGCTCTCTTTACCATTGTCAGCTTATATCAATAGGAGGGTCAGCGATGGAAACAACTCTTTTGTCGGGTAAAGTTTTTGCGGCGCAACTGAAAGAAGAAGCGAAGCGAAAAGTAGAGATGTTACAGGAAAAATACGGTGTAACACCGGGACTTGCTGTTATCATCGTTGGCGAAGACCCTGCTTCTAAGGTCTATGTAGCCAACAAAGAAAAAGGCTGTCATGAGACAGGGATCTATTCCGAAGTGATCCGTATGCCTGAGGATACGGATAAAGAAACGCTTCTTGCAGAGATAGACCGCTTAAATCATGATGCGAAGATACACGGTATCCTTGTGCAGCTTCCGCTTCCGAAACAAATTCGTTCAGCAGAAGCTGAGATACTCGAAGCGATCAGCCCGCTGAAGGATGTTGACGGCTTCCATCCGATCAATGTCGGTAACTTGTCTATCGGCAAGGATGCACTCGTGCCCTGTACACCGCATGGCTGTATCCGTATGCTCGAGATGGCAGGGATTAAGGTCGCAGGTAAGCACGCTGTTATCATCGGCAGAAGCAATATCGTTGGCAAACCGATGGCACAGCTTCTCTTGTCGCGTAACGCGACGGTGACAGTATGTCATTCGCGTACGGAAAACTTGGCAGACATCACGCGCCAAGCCGATATTCTCGTAGCGGCAGTCGGCAGACCGTATTTTGTTACGGCTGATATGGTCAAACAAGGTGCCGTTGTCATTGACGTCGGTATCAACCGTTTAGAAAGCAAAAAACTCGTCGGAGATGTGGATTTTGAGAGTGTAGCACCGATCGCCGGTGCGATCACGCCTGTACCGGGTGGGGTCGGATTACTCACGATCGCGATGCTCATGCAGAACACCGTGTTTGCGGCTGAGTTACAAATAAAATAAGCTTTTATTTATAGGAGGTTTTACCAATGAAATCTGATGTTGAAATTGCTCAAGAGGCCCAAATGAAACCGATCGTAGAAGTAGCCGAGCAGTTGGCTATTCCTGCGGATGAACTTGAACTTTACGGTAAATATAAGGCAAAATTGTCTCTCGATACATGGCGCAGAGTACAAGATCGTCCGAATGGTAAACTTGTTCTCGTTAGTGCAATCAACCCGACGCCGGCAGGTGAAGGTAAAACGACGACGACAGTCGGTCTTGGTGACGCGCTCAATCGAATGGGCAAAAAAATCATCATGGCACTTCGCGAACCTTCGCTCGGTCCTTGCTTTGGTGTAAAAGGCGGCGCGGCAGGCGGCGGTTACGCACAGGTCGTACCGATGGAAGATATCAACCTTCATTTCACGGGTGACTTCCATGCGATCACATCCGCACACAACTTGCTCGCGGCAGTTATCGATAACCATCTCCAGCAGGGTAACGAACTTGGTATCGACCCGCGCAGAATCACGTGGAGACGTGTCGTTGACCTCAATGACCGCGCACTTCGTTTTGTAATGTGCGGTATGGGCGGTAAGATCAACGGTGTACCGCGTGAAACAGGCTTTGATATCACGGTAGCATCGGAAATGATGGCTATCCTTTGCTTGGCAAATGACCTTGATGATATGAAACGTCGTCTCGGCAAGATCTTTATCGGTTATACATATGACAACCGTCCTGTAACGGGTGACGAGCTCAAAGTAACAGGCGCGCTTACGCTTCTCTTCAAAGATGCGATCAAACCGAACCTCGTACAGACGCTCGAAAATACACCTGCTATCATCCATGGTGGTCCGTTCGCGAATATCGCACACGGCTGCAACAGCGTTATGGCAACGAAATTCGCTCTCAAATTGGCTGATATCGTTGTAACGGAAGCAGGTTTCGGTGCCGACCTCGGCGCGGAAAAATTCCTTGATATCAAATGTCGTTTTGCAGGCTTCAAACCGGACGCGGTCGTATTGGTCGCAACGGTTCGCGCGCTCAAAATGCACGGCGGCGTAGCAAAAACAGATCTGACGGCAGAAAACCTCGATGCACTCAAAGCAGGTATGACGAACCTTACGAAACACATCGAAAACATGCATAAATTCGGTCTTCCGGTAGTCGTTGCGATCAACGCATTCCCGACTGATACTCAGGCAGAGCTTGCTTGCGTAGAAGAATGCTGTAAAGAACTCGGCGTAGACGTTGTTCTTTCCGAAGTATGGGCAAAAGGCGGCGAAGGCGGTCTCAAACTCGCGGAAAAAGTTCTCGAAGCTGTTGAAAAACCGAACAACTTCCACTTCATGTACGATACGAATGCATCGATCAAAGACAAAATTGCGGCAATTGCAAAAGAGATCTACGGTGCAGACGGTGTCAACTATTCGCCGGCAGCAGACAAAACGATCAAAGAACTCGAAGCAATGGGCTTTGTCGATACGCCGATCTGTATGGCAAAAACGCAGTACTCGCTCAGCGATGATATGACGAAACTCGGTCGTCCGAGCGGCTTCAAGATCACGGTCAGCGAAGTTCGTATCGCGGCAGGCGCAGGCTTCATCGTTGCTTTGACTGGCAACATTATGACGATGCCTGGTCTTCCGAAACGCCCTGCGGCTGAACGTATGGATATCGACAACAACGGTAAGATCACAGGTTTGTTCTAATAACAGCAGGAAGGCGAACTTGTATGAAGATTGCAGTTGAATTGGTACCGCGCAGTGCCGATGCGGTGCGTGATGATCTGAAAGTCGTCGAAGCGTGCTGTCCTCAGCTCGATATCATCAATGTGCCCGATCTGGTCCGTTACGAGACGAGAAGCTGGCAGGCGTGTGCTACGGTGCAGTCTCCATTCCTCCGTACGATACCGCATATCAGGGCGATCGATATCGACTTGTATCAACCGCTTCCGATGGCAGACTATCTGCGTAAGCATCAGATAAAAGAAGTCCTCGTTGTCGGCGGTGATATCCCGCAGGATATGGGACATCATATCTATCCGAGTACCAGTACAGACATTATTCGCAAATTCAAAGAAGAAATGCCTGAGGTAAAGGTGTATGCGGCCATCGACCAATATCGAACGAGTATGCGTAAAGAAGCCATGTATATTCAGCGTAAGCTGTATGCAGGTGCAGACGGATTCTTCACACAACCGTTCTTTGATGTTCGTTTCATGGAAATGTACGCAGAGATCCTTGCGGGACATGATGTATATTGGGGCGTAGCTCCCGTCATGTCAACGCGGTCGGTGTTTTATTGGGAGACAAAAAACAATGTTGTGTTCCCGAAAAACTTTGAGCCGACACTTGAATGGAATACTCGTTTTGCACGTGAAGCGCTTGAAACGGTCGATAAGCTTGGGTCGAATATCTACTTCATGCCGATCCAGATGAATTTGGAACGGTACTTTACCAACATTTTTAGGTAATATCAATAAGCCTGCCTATCATCGGCAGGCTTATTTTTATCGAACGATCAAAGAAAGGCGGTGGTTGGATGGAGATTCGCGATCGTATAGAAGCATTCAAACCGATGTGTCCGCAAGAAGATGCCGACCGTGCGTTGGCTCTCAAGATGATAGAAGAATATCCTGATAACGTGTTGACGCGTGACAATCTGCTCGCGCATTTTACCAGCTCGGGCTTCGTCGTAAACGAAACGCTCGACAAGGTGCTGATGGTGCATCATCTCATCTATCGAACATGGGCATGGACGGGCGGTCATGCCGATGGCGAGGCCGACCTTTTGGCAGTCGCTATTCGTGAGGCAGAGGAGGAGACGGGTGTTGGGAATCTCAGACCGCTTACGGGCATGATGGATTCGTTCGATGTTTTGCCTGTTTACGGTCATGAGAAAAAAGGCGCGTATGTCGGAACGCATCTTCATCTGTCTGCCGCTTATATCCTTGTGGCGTCCGAAGAAGATGCCATCCGCATCAAAGAAGATGAAAACGACGGTGTGCGCTGGATACCGCGCAATGAGATGGACAAGTATTCGAACGAACCGTACTTGATACGGATATATGAAAAATTGTGGCAGAGGGCAGATGCATATGATAAGCGAACGAAACGATGAGATATATGCTGTCGGTCAACTGTCGCGTATCGTGTCTCCGCTTCTTGCGTGGTATGCGAAACAGGCACGCGACTTACCGTGGCGAAGATCGCGCGACCCGTATGCGATATGGGTATCGGAGATCATGCTTCAACAGACGCGCGTAGAAGCTGTCAAACCGTATTTCACGCGATTCATGGCAGAACTTCCGACGGTCAAGCATCTTGCCGAGGCAGATGAAACAAGACTGCTGAAATTGTGGGAAGGTCTCGGCTATTACAGTCGTGCGCGTAATTTGAAAAAAGCGGCGTTGACGGTGATGTGCGAATACGGCGGACGACTGCCGCGTTCGTACGATGCGCTGTTGTTACTATCGGGTATCGGTTCGTATACGGCAGGTGCAGTCGCTTCTATTGCCTTTGATATCCCTGTGCCTGCGGTCGACGGCAACGTGCTTCGTATCGTATCGCGTATCTTGGCCGATGACAGTGATATCGCCGACGCGAAAACGAAACGTGCTGTGACGGATATGCTCGCGAAGATCATGCCGCAAGGTCGGGCGGGCGACTTTAACCAAGCGTTGATGGACCTCGGTGCGACAGTCTGTCTGCCTGTGGGCAAAGCGCGATGTGAAGTGTGTCCGCTGAAGAGTCTTTGTGAAGCGTATCTTGACGATATCGTAGAGTCGTTTCCTGTCAAGTCGGCGAAGAAACAGCGGCGCATCGAAAAGCGAACGGTATGGCTCGTATCCTGCGGGGATAGGGTCGCGATCCATCGCAGAGAGCAGAAAGGCCTTTTGGCAGGTCTGTGGGAGTTTCCGAACGAGGAAGGTCATCGCTCGATAAAAGCGTGGCGAGAAGAACTGGCAGAACGCGGATGGCATGCAGTGAGCATCAAGAGCGCAGGCGAAGCGAACCATATCTTTACACATATCGAGTGGAAGATGAAAGGATATTGGGTAGAAGTCAGCGAATTGATAGCAGAATGGGAATGGGTCGGGCGAGATGAATTGACAGATGTTTACCCCATCCCGACAGCATTTAAATATTATCAAGAGCAAGTAATGAAAAAGGAGGTGCAAAAATGAATTTTGTAGCGATCGACTTTGAAACGGCGAACCGCGAACGAAACAGCGCGTGCAGTGTAGCTGTTGTAGAAGTGCGCGATGGCAAGCTGTATGACAGCTATTATACGCTCATTCGTCCGCCCGAGATGCGATTCGATGCGAATTGTATCGCGGTGCACGGTATCTATCCCAAAGATGTAAAAGATGAGCCGACGTTCGCTGATATCTGGCCCGAACTTCGTGCGCGACTGGCAGGCAAGATCGTTGTTGCACATAATGCGACGTTCGACATGGGTGTGCTTCGTGCGTGTCTCGAGACGTATCATCTTGGCAAACCGAAGTTTCACTATTTTTGCACCGTTCAGATGGCAAGACGTGTCTGGCCTCATCTCCCGAACCATCGTCTCAATACGTTGGCAGATCATTTCGGGATAGATTTTCAGCATCACAATGCGATGGATGATGCAAGAACGTGCGCGTATCTTGCTGTATTGGCAGGCCAAGAAAAAGATTGTGATAACATATTTGAACTCATCCATCATATCAAATGGGTCGGTAAACCGTTCTAGGAAGAAGGAATCGATATGATACTTGTCAGCAGTTGTTTGCTCGGAGAATGTACAAAATACAGCGGTGGACATAACCTCTGTCCGTTTTTTGAAACGAAAAGAGAAGGTATCATTTCTGTCTGCCCCGAGGTGATGGGCGGACTTAGTACACCGCGTCCCCCTGCGGAGATCGTGGGCGGCAGCGGTGAGGACGTTATCGAAGGCACGTGCAAGGTATGCTCGAAAGTCGGCACCGATGTGACGGCAGAATTTCTTCGCGGAGCTGAAAAAGCATTGGCACTTGCTAAGGAGCATCATGTACAGTACGCTGTGCTCAAAGAGAGCAGTCCGTCTTGCGGGTCGCATACCATCTATGACGGCACATTCTCGGGCGTGAAGCGGGCGGGTGAAGGTGTCACGACATCACTTCTTCGCGCGCATGGTATCACGGTCTACTCGGAGAAGGAGCTTACCGAAGAATTGTGGCAGATGATGGTCGCCGCGTCTTGCGAGAAGGCATGAAAACGGTGAAAGAATCCGCATACTCCCTTGACAATGATAAGTGGAAAGTTGTATAGTTATTAAGTAATATGTAAAAGATGAAGAAGAGAAGGAGTACGCAAGCAGTCGACTCATCAGAGAGAAGACTCATGGCTGGAAGGTCTTCGAGAGGCGTTGCGGAAGGTAGTCTCGGAATCGCTGCGGTGAAAGAAGAGTAAGCGCAGACGGCGGCACTCGTTATCGTGCATAGAGATTTCGCTGCGGCGAAAAATAAGGTGGTACCGCGAAAGTATGCTCTTTCGTCCTTTGTGGACGAAGGGGCTTTTTTTATGGTAAGAAACAGGAGGCAGTAAACATGGAAGAAAAACAGATCCCTACCGTCTATGATCCCGCAT
>JAFPBC010000301.1 GCA_017390595.1 Selenomonadales bacterium
CTCAAACGCACGATGGCAAAAGATGATGTTGTCATTACGGCAAAAATCGGCGAAGGTACAGGAAAAGCAACTGTCTGGACTTGTGATTTTTCCTATGAATATGTTAAAATAAACGGTGAATATCACACCTAAAGAGTGAACAGAGATATTGATTTAAAGAACCGACCGTTAAGGTGGAGGAAGCTCCACCTTAATGTGTTCTTTTCGAATGAACAAGGGGTGAAAACATGAGCTTTTCGGCAGGACAAAAAGCATCTGTCTTGATCGAAGCGCTGCCGTATATCAAGCGTTTTTACGGAAAAACGATGGTCATCAAATACGGCGGTAACGCGATGATCAATGAAGAGCTGAAAGCAAAAGTCATCGAAGATATCTGCTTGATGAAATATGTCGGTATGCGTCCCGTCATCGTACATGGCGGCGGTCCCGAAATTACGGGATTCTTGAAAAAGATCGGCAAACAGACCGAGTTCATCGCGGGTCTTCGTGTAACAGATGAGGAAACGGTCGGCGTAGCGGAAATGGTGCTCGTCGGTAAGATCAATTCCGAGATCGTCAGTCTCCTCAACAATTACGGCGCGAAAGCCGTCGGTCTGTCGGGTAAGGACGCAAGCCTTATCTGTGCGGAGAAACATCTCGCGGAAGTCTATGAAGACGAACAGGCAGAACCGAAACTGGTCGATATCGGCTATGTAGGCGATGTCGCAAAGATCAACACGGATATCTTGAACACGCTTCTCGATCAAGGTTATACGCCTGTCATCGCACCGATCGGTGTCGGTGAGAATAACGAGAGCTACAACATCAATGCCGACTATGTCGCGGGTGAAGTAGCAGGCGCGCTTCAAGCGGAAAAATTGATCCTTTTGACAGATATCGAAGGTATCTATCGCGATTATAACGACAAAGACAGTCTCATCGAGACGTTGACGAGAGAAGATGCGATGGCGATGATCCGTGAAGGTACGATCGCGGGCGGTATGATCCCGAAAGTCGAATCGTGCATCCGCGCGATCGACGGTGGCGCGCAAAAAACGCACATCATCGACGGCAGACTTCCGCATGCATTGATCCTCGAGGTCTTCACAAAACGCGGTATCGGTACCGAGGTCATTGGTGACGAGGGGGCAGAAGCATGAACAAACAAGACGTTTTTGCGATAGACAAGGCGCATTATATGCCCGTCTTTGCTCGTTATCCGATGGTCATCTCGCACGGTGAAGGTGCATACGTGACGGATACGGACGGCAACCGTTACCTCGACTTTTTCGCGGGGATCGCTGTCAACGCGCTCGGTCATGCACATCCGAACCTTGTGAAAGCGGTAGCGGAGCAAGCGGCAAAAGTCATTCACTGCTCGAACCTCTACTACACGGAAGTACAAGCACAACTTATCGAAAAACTCGCTTCTCTGAGCGGTCTCGACAAGGTCTTCTTGGCGAACAGCGGTGCGGAAGCGAATGAAGGCGCGCTCAAATTGGCGCGTAAATACGGCAAAACGATCGCCGATGACAAATACGAGATCATCACAGCGAACCACTGCTTCCACGGCAGAACGCTGATGACGCTGACGGCAACGGCTCAGCCGAAATACCAAGCAGGCTACGAACCGCTCCCGCAGGGCTTTACCTATATCGATTACAACGACATCGCGGCACTCGAAGCAGCGATCTCGGATAAAACGTGTGCAGTCGTTCTGGAACCGATCCAGGGCGAAGGCGGTGTGAACGTACCTAACGATGATTATCTTCAGAAAGTACGCGCACTCTGCGACAAACACGGCGCGCTTCTCATCTTTGACGAAGTGCAGACAGGTATCGGCAGAACGGGCAAGATGTTCGCATACGAACATTTCGGCGTGAAGCCCGATATCGTAACGCTGGCGAAAGGTCTCGCGGGCGGTGTACCGATCGGTGCCTTCCTCGCGACGGATAAAGTAGCAAGCGCGTTCCACCCCGGCGACCACGGCTCGACATTCGGCGGCAATCCGCTCGCGTGTGCGGCATCTAAGGCTGTCCTCGACACGATCCTCGAAGACAAGCTTCTCGATAACGTAAACGAAGTCGGTGCGTACTTGATGGACGCTATCCGTTCGCTCGGCGAAAAATATCCGACGATCATCCGCTCTGTACGCGGTAAGGGCTTCATGGTCGGTATCGAACTGACGCGTGAAGGCCGCGAGATCGTTCAGGCTTGTCTTGATGCGAAACTGATCATCAACTGCACGGCAGGCAACGTCTTAAGACTGGTGCCGTCCCTTACGATCGGCAAACAGCAAGTAGACGAAATGATCACGATATTAGACGCAGTATTGGCGAAACAATAGAAAGGTAGGTTGGTAAGATGAGCTTTAAAGGAAGAGATTTCTTATCGCTGCATGACTTTACGACCGAAGAAATCTATCAGATCCTCGATCTGGCAGCAGAACTGAAAGAAAAACAGAAAAAAGGTGAAACACACCACATTTTGAAAGGCAAAA
>JAFPBC010000302.1 GCA_017390595.1 Selenomonadales bacterium
AGATGTACCGTATATGAAGATGGCATTTGCCGATACCGTACGGCTCCATACGGACGGATTCGTGCTGGCAGAGTCGCGCGACAATGCCGAAGAAAAGGCTCGCAAGGCGGGCTGTCGCTATCTCGTCACAAGCTTGGTCAGAGATATCCCGATGCGTAGTGAGTATAACAAACATTACATCGTCTATACGCATACCATCTATGACCTCGAAAAAAATACCATCGTCGGTATCCATTCCCATTCCACCGATACGCGCCGTATGACAGCGATGGAAAGCTTCATCCGCTCCGCGTTCCATGCGTGGGAGGATGTAAAAGCGATATTATAGGAAAGGGCACCCTTCGTAAGGGTGCTTCTTTTTTTTGCCCAAACGCTCTGCGGCGGACAGGCAGGGGTGTTTTACATACCATATAAGTATGATATAATGAGGGTATCGAAAAAAGCTGTCTCGCCGAGCGTGATGCGTATCGGTGATGACAGAAAGGGGCATAGATGATGAAAAGAACGTATATCGTCGAGCAGCTCGGCTGTGCGAACTGCGCGGCGAAGATGGAGCGAGAGATATGTGCTCTGCCGAAGGTGACGGAGGCAAGGCTGTCGTTTGCGTCGCGGACGCTGACGGTGGTGAGCGAGGAGGACTTGACGGAGACCTTGCAGGATATCTGCGAGAGCATCGAGCATGGTGTGGTGCTTCGTGAAAAGCGGGCAGTCCGCGAGGTGACCGAGGAGAAGGAAAAGAGCTTTCGCGAGGAGTGGGGCACGTTTACGCTCGGGGCGGTGCTGTTCGTGCTCGGGTTCGTATGCGGTACGGATACGGCAGAGGGCATCGCGCTGTTTGTCATATCGTATCTGGTGGCAGGTCATGAGGTGCTGAAGGTCGCGGGGCGCGATCTTATGCGCGGACGACTGTTCGATGAGAATTTTCTGATGGCGGTCGCAACGCTCGGCGCGCTCATCATCGGCGAGTATGAAGAAGCGGCGGCTATCATGCTGTTCTATCTGTTCGGCGAAGGGATGCAAAAGCGTGCCGAAGCAAAGAGCCGCCGCGCGATATGCGATGCGTCGCTGATGCGTCCCGAGACAGTATGCCTGCTCGGTGCGGACGGCACAGAGCGTATCGTGCCTGCCGAGGAGGCGAAGATCGGCGATATCCTTCGCGTGCGTGCGGGTGACCGTATCCCGCTCGACGGCGTGATCGTTGAGGGAGAGAGCCGTCTCGATACGTCGCCCGTAACGGGTGAAGCTGTTCCGCGCCGCGCGCAAAAGGGCGATGAGGTGATGAGCGGCTGTCTCAACTTGCAGGGCGTGCTCACCTTGCGTGCGACGAAAACGCTCGAGACGTCGTTCGCGTACCGCATCATGGAAGCCGTAACGGAAGCAGTCGATACGAAACCGACGATGGATCGTTTTATTACGCGGTTCGCGCGTGTGTATACGCCGTTTGTCGTAGGTATCGCCGTGTTGACGGCCATCGTACCGTCTGTGGTGACGGGCAACTGGCACGACTGGCTCTATACCGCCATCACGTTCCTCGTCATCAGCTGTCCGTGCGCGCTCGTGTTGTCGGTACCGCTCAGCTTCTTTGCGGGCATCGGCGCGTCTTCTCGGCGCGGTATCCTCTTCAAGAGCGGTCTTGCGCTCGAGATGCTCTCTGCGGTGAAGGTCGTCGCGCTCGATAAGACGGGTACGGTGACGGAAGGCGATTTTGTCTGTCAGGATATCGTGCTTCACGGCAGTCTGTCGCGCGGTGAGGTGCTGGCTTCGGCAGGCTCTGCGGAGATGATGTCCGCGCACCCCATCGCCAAGGCTCTCGTTCGCCAGGCTGAAGCGGAAGGAGCTGTGCTCTCGCCTGCCGAGTCGGTGCAGGAATACGCAGGCGAAGGGCTTGCCGCGCTGGTCGGGTCTCGTCGTATCCTACTCGGAAGCCGCGGTTTCCTTACGCGCTGTGGTGTACGCGCGGTCGGTGAGGAGGCGGGCGGTACGGTCGTCCTCCTTGCGATAGACGGTGAGCATACGGCGACGTTCGTCATCGATGATACGATAAAACGCGATGC
>JAFPBC010000303.1 GCA_017390595.1 Selenomonadales bacterium
CGTGTATATCATACGTTTACGGAAACGATGGATGCGGAAAAACAAAATATCTTTGATGTGATGATAGCGGCATATCTGGTCGATGCGACGAATGGCAATTATTCGATAGAAGAGCTTGTCGGACAGTATTTGCCCGAATATCGTTTGGAAATAGCTGAAGATACCAAAAAGAATGCGGTACAGACGGTAAGCTGTTTGAAGGCGTTGACCGAAGCGATCGGCGAAAGGATGGTGTCTCTTGATATGGGAGCACTTTGCCATGAGATAGAGTTCCCGCTGATCCGTGTGCTGGCGCAGATGGAACAAAAGGGCATCTTTATCGATCGTGCGAAGCTGGCCGAAATGTCGGCGCGTATCGGAGAACAGATCGACCGATTGACAGATGAGATATATGCTCTGGCAGGCGAGGAGTTCAATGTCAATTCGCCGAAACAGTTGGGTGTTATTTTGTTCGAAAAATTGAACTTGCCCGTCATCAAAAAGACAAAGAGTGGTTATTCGACGAATGCGGAAGTTTTGGAAGAGCTTCGTAAACATCATCCTGTTATCGAGAAGATACTTGAATACCGTATGCTGACTAAATTGAAGTCTACATATCTTGACGCGATGGACGGACTTATTTCGCCTGTCAGCGGGCGGATCCATACGACGTTCAATCAAGAAGTAACGGTAACGGGGCGACTTAGCAGTTCCGATCCGAACTTGCAGAATATTCCTGTACGGACAGAGCTTGGTCGTGAGATACGTTCGCTGTTTATCCCGGGTAAAGGATACGATTACTTGATGTCTGCCGACTATTCGCAGATAGAACTTCGAGTATTGGCTGATATCTCGCAAGATGATAACTTCGTACAAGCATTCCGCAAAGGGGAAGACATTCACAGCAGAACGGCTGCGGAAGTGTTTGGTGTGTCGATGGAAGATGTGGACAGCGGACTTCGTCGCAAAGCAAAAGCCGTAAACTTCGGTATCGTATATGGGATAAGTGATTTTGGCTTGTCGCGTGATCTGAACGTGACGAGAAAAGAAGCGAAACAATATATTGACAGTTATTTTGCAAAATGTGTCGGTGTGAAGAAGTTTATCGACGATATCGTGCAAGAAGCGCGCGAGAAAGGATATGTAACGACGCTGTTTGGCAGAAGAAGAGAACTTCCTGAGATCAACAGCAAGAATTTTATGCGTCGTGGATTTGCGGAACGAACGGCAATGAATACGCCGATACAAGGCAGCGCGGCCGATATTATTAAAAAAGCGATGATAGAGGTAGACCGTGCTCTTCGCGAAGGCGGTTTCAAAAGTCGTATGTTATTACAAGTACACGATGAGTTGGTTATTGAAGTCGTCAAAGAGGAATTGGACGAAGTGACGGCTTTGGTCAAAAATCTGATGGAGCGGGCGGTGCAGCTTAGTGTTCCGCTTACAGTAGATGTGAATTACGGTGCGAACTGGATGGATGCTAAGTAAGGAGGAAGTGCGATGCCCGAGATGCCCGAAGTAGAAACGATACGCCAAGACTTATCGAAACGTGTCTGCCAAAAACAGATCGTCTCGGCAGAAGTACGACTTGCTCGGCAGTTGCGCGCGCCGAAAACGATAGCGGGGTTTGAGTCGCTCGTTATCGGCAAAACGATTTATAAGATAGACAGACGAGGGAAATATCTTTTATTCGACCTTGGTGATGTCAGTATCGTCATTCATCTCGGTATGACGGGTCAACTTTATTATGCGCAGGCGATAGACGATATCGATATGACGCATGTGAGGTTTTTATTCCGCTTGGATTCGGGAGAATATCTTGTTTTTGCGGATATTCGAACGTTTGGCGGCATTTATGCGGTAAAAAAAGAACGGCTCAAAGAGATATCTGGACTGGCGACGCTCGGCCCGGAACCGTTGTCGGGAGAATTGACGGCAACGTATTTACTGCCGCGTCTTGCAAAACGAAAAAGTCCCATCAAAGCATTTTTATTAGACCAAAAGCAAGTGGGTGGTCTCGGTAATATCTACGTAGACGAGGCGCTATTCGTTGCGGGAGTGCGTCCGATGCGAAGTTGTGATTCTCTTACACCGAAAGAGGTAGAAAAGTTGATCGGCGGTATCGATCGTGTTATTGCAGACGGTATCCGTGATGGTGGGACGACATTTCGTGACTATCGCAATGGTGAAGGCGGCAAAGGTGAGCATCAGAATCATCTGTTCGTATATGGGCGCAGTGGTCTGCCTTGTACAGTCTGTGGAAATATGATCGAAAAGTGTACGGTCGGTGGCAGAGGGACGCACTATTGTGCATCGTGCCAGAAATAGGAGGTCATACGATGTATATCATAGGTTTAACAGGATCGATAGCGAGTGGGAAAAGTACTGTCAGTCGTATTCTTTCGCAGTGCGGCGCGCCTATCGTTGATGCTGATATAATTGCGCGCGCTGTGGCAGAGCGTGGTGAGATAGGTTGGCAGAAGATCGTAGAAACGTTTGGAGAAGGTGTGCTTCAAGAGAATGGAGAGCTCGATCGCGGAAAAGTCGGCGAGATGATCTTTCGTGATGCATCTAAGAGAGCAGAACTTGACCGAATCATGCATCCGATCATTCTGGAGAGAATGGAAGCAGAGGTCGCTATGTATGAAGCGAAGGGCGAACAGATCGTGATACTTGATGTTCCGCTCTTGTTGGAACTCGGTTGGCAAGATAAGGTGTCTGCTGTATGGCTCGTTGCCGTATCTCCCGATACGCAGAAACGACGCTTGATGGCGCGCAATAGCTTGACAGAAGAACAGGCGGCAGTGCGGATCGCTTCGCAGATGAGCATTGAAGAAAAACGCCGATATGCCGACGTCATCATCAACAACGATGGTACACTTGAAGAAACAGAAGAGACTGTTCGCGCAAGATGGCACGAAACAAAGCAGATGCTAAATGAAACATAAGAAGCATAAGAATAAAAAAACGGTACGGAGGGATAACAAGATGCGAACTTGGATAAAAGTAGGGATCATTTTTTTGATCCTTGTGTTCGGTGCGAAAGCGATCCATGATTCCGGTTGGTTTCAGCGCAAGTATGTATATCCCTATGTGTACCAAGAATATATCTACGAATCTGCGCTTGAATGGGAGATAGACCCTATTCTTATTATCAGCGTGATGCATTCGGAAAGTAAATTTTCGATCCATGCACAGTCTCATCGCGGTGCGATCGGTTTGATGCAATTGATGCCCGATACGGCATTGTGGATCGCCTCGCAGATACATGATGATTCGTTTACGCTCGACAAACTGTATGATCCCAAGACGAATATTCGATACGGAACATGGTATCTGTCATCTTTGAAACGTGAGTTTAAAGGCAATGAAGTATTGATGCTTGCCGCATATAATGCGGGACGCGGTAATGTAAAACAATGGATGGAAAAGTATAATTGGGGATTCGATTTTTCTGATCATGAAAAAATACCGTTTGATGAAACACGAGGATATGTTGCGAAAGTATTACGGAACAAGCAGGCATATTTGACGTTGTATAAAGATCAATGATGAGGTAACAGTGAAAACATGAAGCAGATGAAGTGGGACAAAGAAATGGTGGGGCTCGTATGTGGTTGTGTTTGTTTGATCGGGGCGATCGGTTGGTCGCAATATCAACATATGACAACGGAAGATAGGACCCCTGATAGCAGTGTTATCATCAGTGAAGAATTGAAACGACAAAAAGAGATGGACAAACATATCATACGCGTGACAGATCGTATGATGCAGCTTGAACAGGCTTTATGGGCGCTGGGTGAAAAATTACCGCAGATCAAAGAGCATATGACTGCGAAAAATGTTCGTCTGGAAGCCAGAACGGTCGCGGTGGGCAATGGATCACGATTGGTCGCAGAGTATCGAGATAAACCGACGACAAAGCGCAGCAGTACGTTTGATGTTACGGTACCGTCTCTTGTAACAGCGTATGAGATAGACATGGTCTTGGCAGAATCTCCATTGGCAGGTCTGGGACGAGCCTTTATAGAGGCTGAAGCAGAATCGAAGGTAAATGCGATGTTTTTGCTTGCGCTTGCAGTTCATGAATCGAACTGGGGCTCATCGGTCCTTGCGCGAGAAAAAAATAATCTATTCGGATTTGGTGCATATGACAGCAATCCGTATCATGGTGCTAAGGTATTCGCGTCAAAAGAAGAGTGCGTGAAACACGTTGCGCGGTTCTTACGCGATCATTATCTTGAAGGCAGCTATTATCGCGGTAAGACGATCCAAAGTATCAATCAAACTTATGCGAGTGACCGCGCGTGGGGAGAGAAGATATTCGCAACGATGACGCGACTTGACAGTAAGATACAGAGCATGGGATTGTCGGAATAAAGCAGTATTGGGACCTGGGAAATAAGGTGTATATTTCGCGCGAATGATTTATAAATGACGGTTGTACGTTGTTTTTGGCAATAGAATATTTGTGGAAAAAAGTAGAAAAATAAGCAAGAATTTAGACGATAAAAATTGACATTTGTATATCATCCTGCTATAATTAGAAGAAACATAAGTGCCTTTTAAACTGGTTCTGTGAGACTGGTAAGGGATGTTAGCTGATGTGATACTTACCTTCTTGCGTATAATATTTTCATTTTACGAAAGAAGGTTTTTTTATGCGCAAGCATAATATGGACAAATGGGATATTTGTACCCTTGTCCGAGTGGTTTATGCTGATCGTGCATAATATCAGATGATGTTTAACTCCCTGTCGACAGTCGGCAGGGAGTTTATTTTATTAGGGAGGGAACGACGAGTGGACAAAAGCAAAATCTCGCTGAGAAACAAACACATTTTGGACTTGGAGTATTTGTCGGCAGAAGAAATCGATTTGATTTTGAACACGGCAAAAGAAATGAAAAAGTTGGTCGGTCGCGATATCAAAAAAGTGCCTGCACTTCGCGGTAAATCGATCGTCAACTTGTTCTTCGAACCAAGTACGAGAACACGTACTTCGTTTGAATTGGCAGGTAAGTATTTGGGAGCCGATGTCGTTAATATCACGACGAGCTCGAGCAGTGTAGTCAAAGGCGAAAGCCTTCGTGATACGCTCTACACGATCGAAGCAATGGGAACAGATATCATCGTTATGCGTCATAAAGCAGAAGGTGCGGCTGAATATGCAAGTCAGATCGTAAGCTCCCGTATTATCAATGCAGGTGACGGTGCGCACGCACATCCGAGCCAAGCGCTCCTCGATCTTTTCACGATCCGTCAATATAAAGGTGATGTAGCAGGTAAAAAAGTTGCTATCCTCGGTGACATCCTGCACAGCCGTGTAGCACGTTCCGATATTTGGGGTCTGCGCAAACTCGGCGCGGAAGTTCATTTGGCAGGTCCGCGTACGCTCATGCCGCGCTATATCGCAGAACAAGAAGGTGTATACGTACACGACAGAGTAGAAGATGCGATCGACCAGGCTGATGTAATCAACGTACTTCGCATCCAGCTCGAACGTCAAAAAACGGGTCTTTTCCCGTCGCCGCGTGAATACGCGCGTATCTTCGGTCTTAACAAAGATCGTTTGGCACTCGCAAAACCCGATGCGCTCGTGCTTCATCCGGGCCCGATGAATCGTGGTCTTGAAATTTCGCCCGATATTTCGTATTGCGATCAGTCGGCAATTCAAGAACAGGTCAAAAACGGTCTTTCGGTACGAATGGCATTGTTATTCTTAGTCTTGATGGGAGGTAAGAACATTGAAGCTGATTCTTAAAGGCGGACACGTTATCGATCCGGCAAACGGTATTGATCAGGTTGCCGATGTATTGATCGAAGACGGTAAAATTGCACAGGTTGGAACGGATATTACGGCAGAAGGTGCCGAAATCAAAGATGTAACGGGCAAAGTTGTTGCCCCGGGCTTTATTGACCTCCATATGCATTTGCGTGAACCGGGTCTTGAAGCGAAAGAAGATATGCAGACAGCAACACAGGCTGCGGCAGCGGGCGGTTTTACGACGATCTCTTGCATGCCGAACACAAAGCCTGTTGTAGACAGTCTTGTACTTGTAAATGGTTTGAAACAGCGCGCACAAGAAGTCGGTATCACAAAAGTACAGGTCATCGGTGCGGTCAGCAAAGGCCAAAAAGGGGAAGAACTTGCGGAACTTGGTGATATGTGTCAAGCAGGTGTAATGGCTTTCTCTGATGATGGGCATTATGTGAATAACTCGAATCTTTTCATGAACGCACTCGACTATGTCGTGCCGTTTGGCAAACGTATCATCTCGCATGCGGAAGTTCATTCTCTCGTATGTGATGGTCATATGCACGAAGGCGCACGTTCGGCTATGCTCGGCGTCAAAGGCCGTCCGTCGGTTGCGGAAGATATTGCAGTAGCACGCGATCTTTTGATTGCAGATTATATTGGTGGTAAAGTCCATATCGCTCATGTCAGCACAAAAGGTGCAGTCGAGCTTATCCGTCAGGCGAAAGCACGCGGCATCGATGTAACGGCTGAAGTAACGCCGCATCACTTGTCGCTTACAGACGAGATCGTAACGATGGCGAACACGGCAACGAAAGTCAACCCGCCGCTTCGTTCGCGCGATCACGTTGAAGCAATGATCCAAGGTCTCAAAGACGGTACGATCGATGCGATCGCAACAGACCATTCTCCGCATGCGTTCGAAGAAAAAGACCGCGAATATTGCTTTGCTCCGAGCGGTTTCTCCGGCCTCGAGACGGCGCTTGGTGTTGTTTTGACGCATTTGTATCATACAGGTCTCTTCACGTTGTCCGAAGTCGTAGACCGTATGACGGCTGCTCCGGCTCGTGTTATGGAGCTTGCTGAAGGTACGTTGTCGGTCGGTGCTCCTGCCGATGTGGTCGTATTCGATCCTGATGCAGAATGGACTGTTGATCCGAAAGAGTTTTATACAAAAGCAAAAATGACTCCGTATGAAGGTATGAAGCTTAAAGGCAAAGCTGTCATGACGCTCGTTAACGGTAAGGTCGTAATGGAAAACGGACAGATCACTGCATCGTGTCTGTGATCCCCAGATTATTCGGAGGTGTAGTATGAAAGGGAAATTGGTATTGGAAGACGGCAGCGTATTTCACGGTGAGTTGGTACAAGCTTGCGACGCTGTCGGTGAAGTAGTGTTCTATACAGGTATGGGTGGATACCATGATGTTTTGAGCGATCCTTCGTACAGCGGACAGATCGTTACGATGACATATCCGCTTATGGGCAACATCGGTATGATCGATCTCTTGGAACAAAAACCGTTCGTAGGCGGTTTTATCATTAGTGAATTGTGTGAAAAACCGAATCATTACTTGAACAAAACGACGCTTTGCGAATACTTGGAAAAAACGAATACACCGTGTCTTTATAATGTAGATACACGTGCCATTACACGTCACATTCGTAACAATGGTACGATGAGAGGCGTTATCGTAGCAGACGATATGCTGCAGGCTGACGTTGACGCACTTCTTACACAAGCTGCGGTAACGAATCTTGTAGAAGCTGTTACGACGAAAGAAGCATACGCAGTAGGTGAGGGCGACGTACATGTCGTTGTGCTCGATCTCGGTGTAAAACCGGGTGTCTTGGATTTCTTGCAAAACAAAGGCGCGCGCGTAACGGTCGTTCCCGCAACGGCGACGGCAGATGAGATCCTCGCGCTCGATCCGAGCGGTATCGTGATCTCGAACGGCCCGGGTAACCCAAAAGATGTATCGGCTGATGTAGTAGCTACGGTAAAAGCTCTCGCAGGCAAAAAACCGATGCTCGGTGTAGCGCTTGGTCATCAGGTTATTGCACTTGCACTCGGCGCAGATACGAAAAAATTGAAATTCGGCCATCGTGGTGCGAACCAGCCTGTCAAAGACTTGGCTAACGGCCGTGTATATATCATGTCGGAAAACTACAGCTACGTTGTTGACGAAGCATCGCTCGCAGGCACGGAGCTCGAAGTATTGCAGAAAAATGTCAACGATGATTCGGTAGAAGCACTTCGCCATAAGAGCCTTCCGATCTTCACGATCCAATATTATCCGGAAGCAAATGTTGAAACGGCAGACAATTATGAAGTAGTAGGCCAATTCTGGGCGCTTATGGAAAAGGGGGAATAACTCGTGCCAAGAAAAGCGAATTTGAAAAAAGTAATGGTAATCGGCTCCGGTCCGATCGTTATCGGTCAGGCAGCAGAATTTGACTATGCAGGTACGCAGGCTTGCCGTGCGCTCAAAGAAGAAGGTTTGGAAGTAGTCCTTGTCAACAGTAACCCTGCAACGATCATGACGGATGCGAACATCGCAGACCGTGTATATATCGAACCGCTTACGGTCGATTTCCTTGAAGAGATCATCGCCAAAGAACGTCCTGACGGTCTTCTCGCAACGCTCGGTGGCCAGGCAGGTCTTAACCTTGCAGTTAAATTGGCAGAAGACGGTGTTCTCAGAAACTACAACGTAGAACTTCTCGGTACGTCTCTTGAAGCGATCAAAAAAGCAGAAGACCGCGAAATGTTCAAAGATACGATGCAGGCGATCGGCGAACCGATCCCCGAAAGCGTTATCGTAGAAGATATTGAAGGCGCGCTCAACTTCGCTGCTGAGATCGGCTATCCGCTTATCGTACGTCCTGCTTACACGCTCGGCGGTACAGGCGGCGGTATTGCAGAAAATGAAGAAGAATTGATCGACACGGTAACTCGTGGTTTGAAATACAGCATGATCGGCCAGGTTCTTATCGAACGTAGTGTTGCAGGCTGGAAAGAGATCGAATTCGAAGTTATGCGCGATGCGAACGACAACTGCATCACGATCTGCAGCATGGAAAACGTTGACCCGGTCGGCGTTCATACAGGTGACAGTATCGTAGTTGCTCCGACGCAGACGCTTACGGATGCTGAAAATCAGATGCTCCGTTCGGCTTCTATCAAGATCATTCGTGCACTCGGTATCGAAGGTGGCTGTAATGCACAGTACGCGCTCGATCCGAACAGCAATCGTTATTATGTAATCGAAGTTAACCCGCGCGTTAGCCGTTCGAGCGCGCTCGCATCGAAAGCTACGGGTTATCCGATCGCAAAAGTAACGAGTAAGATCGCTATCGGTTATTCGTTGGATGAGATCACGAATGCCGTTACGAAAACGACAAAAGCGTGCTTCGAACCGACGATCGACTATATCGTAACGAAATTCCCGCGTTGGCCATTCGACAAATTCGTATCGGCCGATCGTACGCTCGGTACGCAGATGAAAGCAACGGGCGAAGTTATGTCGCTCGAACGCAGTTTCGAAGCGTCCATCCTCAAAGCGATCCGTTCGCTCGAGATCGGTTTGATCCATCTTCATATGGAAGAACTCGAAGCTCTCACGACGGAAGAAATTCATGCAAAATTGAAATGCTCCGATGACCAGCGTTTCTTCGTAGTTGCAGAAGCGATCCGTCGTGGTATCGCAACAGAAGAGATCCACGCTATCACGCGCATCGACAACTGGTTCCTTGACAAAGTTGCCAATATCGTTGCAATGGAAAATGAGCTCAAATCGGAAGCTATGACGGCTGATCTGATGCAGCGTGCGAAAAAAATGGGCTTCGCAGACAAAACGATCGCAGGCCTTATCGGCAAAACGATGGAAGAAGTACGCGAGATCCGCAAAGGCTTCGGTATCGTTCCGTCTTACAAAATGGTAGATACGTGTGCGGCTGAATTCGAAGCTGTAACGCCGTATTTCTACTCGAGCTATACGCAGGAAGACGAAGTAAATGTCGCTTCCGATAAGAAAAAAGTCATGGTACTCGGTTCCGGTCCGATCCGTATCGGCCAGGGTGTTGAGTTCGACTACTGCTCGGTTCACTCTGTATGGGCGCTTCGCCAGATGGGTTATGAATCGATCATCGTCAACAACAACCCGGAAACGGTAAGTACTGACTTCGATACATCCGACAGACTCTATTTTGAACCGCTCACGCCGGAAGATGTACTCAACATCATCGACAAAGAACAGCCGGAAGGCGTTATCGTTCAGTTCGGTGGCCAGACGGCTATCAACTTGTCGGCTGCCCTTGCAAAAGCAGGCGTGAAGATCTTCGGTACGTCCGTTGACGATATCGACAGAGCAGAAGACAGAGAACGCTTCGATGCACTTCTCGAAGAAACGGGTATTCCGAGACCGCAGGGCGTTACGGTAACGAATGCGGAAGATGCTATCATCCAAGCAGAAAAAATCGGTTATCCGGTCGTTGTTCGTCCGTCGTACGTACTCGGCGGTCGCGCAATGGAAATCGTATATAGCAGCGAAGAATTGAAAGACTATATGCAGAGAGCCGTAAAAGCATCTCCGGAACATCCGGTTCTCGTTGACCGTTATATGCAGGGCACGGAAGTCGAAGTCGACGGTATCTCCGATGGCGAAGAAGTCCTTATCCCGGGCATCATGGAACACGTAGAACGTGCAGGCGTACACTCCGGTGACAGTATCGCAGTATATCCGCCGCAGACGCTCTCGCAGGAGATCAAAGACACTATCATCGACTACACGACGCGCCTTGCAAAAGGTCTCAACGTCAAAGGTGTACTCAACATTCAGTACATCATTGCGCATGACGGCGTATTCGTGATCGAAGTTAACCCGCGTTCGAGCCGTACGATCCCGTTCCTCAGCAAAGTTACAAACATTCCGATGATCAACGTAGCAACACGCATCGCAATGGGCGCAACGCTCAAAGAACTCGGCTACAAACCGGGCCTTCTCGAAGAAAAACCGTACGTTGCTGTAAAAGCACCTGTATTCTCGTTCGCGAAAATGCAGCAAGTAGACATCTCCCTCGGCCCAGAAATGAAATCGACAGGTGAAGTTATGGGTACGGACTACTACTATGCACGCGCGCTCTACAAAGCGATCACAGGTGCAGGTATGAACATTCCGATGTTCGGTACGGTACTCTTCACGGTAGCAGACAAAGATAAACAAGAAGCTTGCGAATTGGCAAAACTCTTTGCAGACCTCGGTTACCATTTGGTAGCAACGGAAGGTACGGCAAAAGCGCTTCAAGAAGCAGGCATCAAAGCAGAACGTGTACAGAAAGTACATGAGCATAAAGCCGACATCATCCAGATGATCAAAACAGGCAAAATCAACATGGTAATCAACACGCTGACGCAAGGTCGTGCAATGGAACGTGACGGCTTCAAGATCAGACGTGCAACAGTAGAACACGCAATTCCGTGTCTTACTTCCATGGATACGGCAAAAGAAATTGCACGTGTATTGAACTTCATGAGAGAACGCCGTTTGGTCTATGCACTCGCATTGCAAGATTATATTGGCGGAGGGGATCAACTTGCCTAAGCATTTAGAAGATGCAGTGATTTTTCAGAATCGCAAGGCTGCAGAAGGAATGTATGAGATCACCTTGACGGCACCGACAATCGCGGCTGTCGCGAAACCGGGTCAGTTCCTTCACGTACAAGTATCCGATGCAGTTGCTCCGCTTCTGCGTCGTCCGATCAGTATCGCAGACGTCGCAGTCGATAAGATCGTACTCATTTACCGGACCATCGGCAAAGGTACGGAAGCATTGTCCAAGCGTAAAGCAGGGGAGACGATCAGTCTCCTCGGCCCGCTGGGGCGTGGCTTCCCAACAGATAAACTCGAAGGCAAAAGAACGCTCCTCGTCGGTGGTGGGGTAGGTATCGCACCGCTCATTTACGTGGCCAATACCCTTAAGAATAGCGATATCCTTATGGGTGGTCGTACGAAAGATGATCTTTTCTGGACGAGCTACTACGGTGCGTGTGAAGATATCTATGTCACGACTGAC
>JAFPBC010000304.1 GCA_017390595.1 Selenomonadales bacterium
ATCTTTCAATACACGTGTTACATTTTTCGACTGCATCCGATCTATATCATCTTCCGTAAATCCGTCTTTTGCCATGCTGTCCCATAACAAAGAGAGCATTGATACATCGCGTATCTCGACATCAGGGTCGATACCATCAAAGTCCGAGCCGAGCGCAAGTACGTCTCTGCCGCCGATCTCATAGATGTGTCTTGCGTGACACACCATATCAGCGATACGGCTGACAGGAGAATCTCCCAGAAAGATATTGGCAAAGTTGAGCCCGATGACGCCGCCCGCCTCCGCTACTCTTCGTATCATATCATCGGTCAGATTGCGCGGATGCTCCGTTATACTACGCGCATTCGAGTGTGACGCGATGAACGGTTTCGTCATCATCTCTGCCACATCATAAAAACCCTTATCGGACAGATGGCTCACATCAACAAGCATGCCGAGCCGTTCCATTTCACTTACGATCTCTCTCCCAAACGAAGTCAGCCCCTTATCCGCATCACGATATCCGATATTCGGATACCCAATTTCATTCGGATAGTTCCACGTCAGCGTGATAAGCCGCACACCGTCTTCGTAGAACTCAGCCAGACGCTCCGACTTGCCTTCAAGCGCCCCGCCTTCTTCTATCGTAAGAAATGCTGCTATCTTCCCCTCGCGTTCTGCCTGCTTTATGTCTGCCGCCGAACGCGCAAGCATCACAGCATCGGCACACTCAGCCATTTCCTTTTTGGCGAATCGTATCATATTTTTTGCCATTTGGTATGGCGAATCTACGTTTGTCTTATCGAAATAGCAAGCCAAAAACTGCGTACTAACACCGCCCGCAATCAATTTCATAATATCGACTTGCCCCGTATTCTCACGCAAGCTTCCCTTACTCACACCACACATCAATGCAGATATCGTATCTGCATGAAGATCAATACATCTCATCATTATCTCCTTTTGACAAAAAGCGAGAGGTCTTGCCTCTCGCTTTTCTTTCTTATTTCAGCAGCGATACGATACTGCCGAACATCGTTTCATTTTCGCGAATCTTCTCTTCTCCGCCGACAACACAGAGACAATCTTCTTTCATCGCCGCACGGATCATCTCACCTGCCGCGCGAATATCCGTTTGTGTCGCAGACAATATCTCATTACGCTCTTGCTGCAAGTTATCATGCGTCACACCGCGCAGATAACATTCTGCCGCACCATCGCCGCGCATCGCAGGTGTAAGCGGTGTGTCGATACCGCTCATCGTGCCGATGATATACTTCGTCATCTCACGCTCGGGTACATCGAAATTCATCAAATAATCACCCGTCGTGTCGAATACTTCGACTGTCTCTGCAAGATTCGGGTCACGATACGAACCGAGATACATATTACCGTTGCGTCGGAATTGCGCAAGCGCACCGTACGCACCGCCTTGTACTCGGATCTTGTTCCAAAGATGATCGTATTTCAATATCGTTTCCACGACTTTCAAAGTACCGCTGTACGAAAAACCGAGCTGACGGAAGTTAGCACCTTTGACAACGTACTGTACTTTGCCCGCCGTCATCAAGCCTTCATTTTTCTTACCGAGGTCGAACGTATATTCCTGTGCAGGATGCTGTTCATCCGAAAGCACACGGTCAAGCGACTGCCAAGCCGATTGGAATACCGCGTAATCTTCCGCATCCGACGTTACGCTGACGATAAGATTTTTTTTGCAGAAAAGAAGTTTTGCGACAGCCGACAGCTTTTCGGCGAGCTGTTCTTTTTCCGCATCGAAGTTTTTCGACAAGCGATCGATAAAATCAAAGAACGGTACAACGCCTTCTTCATTATATTTCGATACTGCCGATACATATGACAACGCACGACCGATCGCGACTTGATGACCGTTTTTCAACAGATGCATGGAGACATTTTCGCGAATACGACCGATAAGTTCTTTCATGCGTTTTTCATCGGTAAATCTGCTCATCGTCAGTACTTCTGCCAAAAGCTCCGTTAAGCGATCTGTTTTTTCCGTAAGGACTTTGCTCTTCACACGGAGACGCGGTTCGATCTCTTTCGAGCCGTCTTCGACCGAGTAGCTAAGCAAGTCATAACCGATACCGCCCGTATCAAGGTTGATACGATTCGCCAGATCCATATAAGACGATCTCTCCGTATCGACCTTACCCAACAGTTCTACGAGCAAGTATCCGTACATCAGGTCTTCTTGCGGAAGCACGTTCGCATCGAAGTACATCGACAAGTAGACGATCTTGTTCGTAGGAATATTGTGATGAAGTACCGTTACACCGCTTTCCACCTTCTCTTCGCAGATGATAGGCGGTTCTGTTTTATTAAGATCATCAAGAGCTAAAAGCGGTATCGTATTGAGTGCTTCCTCTGTATCGGGCGTCTCTTGACGAATAGCCAATCGCTCCGCATCTTCTTCGATACGGCGAATATCTTCTTGTGTCAACGTTTCTTTATACGCCGCCAATTTCGCACGAAGTTCCGCCGCTTTACGCTCCGTCAGACCGACTTCCGGCGACAAGACGACGAGCGTCTCATGCGTATTGTTTAAAATACGCTCTTCGATCAGTCGTTCAAAATAATCCGTATGAAGTGCCGTCTTAACATTTGCCAATGCTTCTTCATATTCAAGATAGAGGAACGGCGACTCATCATAGAGCCAACTGTTCATCGCATTGATACCATAGATAAGGCCTTTCGGCGTACGACCGAAATCTGCCTCGCGAATCTTGAACTCGATCAAATTGAGCGATGCTTCGATAAGCTGTTTGTCGATGCCGTTCGCCACCATATCACGAAGCGTTTCTTTCACCACTTGGGCAAAGCGCGGTGCGTCTTCCTTGTTCGCACCATTGACTTCGATCACGAATGTCGGCTGCAATATGCCGTCATTACATCCACCGCTGACATCTTTACCGATACCCGCCTCCGACAACGCTTTTTTCATCGGTGCCGCTTGACTCTTGAGAAGCATATGAGCAAGGATCTGCATCGCCAAGACCATTTCTGCCTCTTTGGCATCACCGATAATATAGTTGAGCGACAGGAACGTCTTATCGTTCGTATCTTCTTCTGCCGATATCGGATACGTGTCATAGACCTCCTTCGGTTCAGCAAAGAGCGGTTGATATGCTATCGTCGAATCAAGCTCCAGATGCTCAAAATTCGACAAATATTCATCATTGATAAATGCCAATTTTTCTTCGATATCGCAGTTACCGTACAAGAAAATATAACTGTTCGACGGATGATAATACGCACGATGGAACGATAAGAACGCTTCCTGCGTCAAGTTCGGTATCGCATCGGGTTCACCGCCCGATTCGTAGCCGTATGTCGTATCGGGGAAGAGCGACGTCATCACCTTCTGATCGAGGATAGACTCAGGCGACGAAAGCGCACCTTTCATCTCGTTATATACGACACCGCGATACGCAAGCTCACCATTCTCGTCGATCTCGTAATGCCAGCCTTCCTGCATCAAGATCTCACGTTCGTTATGCATCGACGGATAAAACACCGCGTCAAGATAGACGTCCATCAAATTATGAAAATCCTTGTCATTGCAGCTTGCAATAGGATACATCGTCTTATCGGGGAACGTCATCGCGTTCAAAAACGTATTGAGCGACCCTTTGACCAGCTCCACGAATGGTTCTTTGAGCGGAAATTTACGCGAACCGCAGAGAACAGAATGTTCTACGATATGCGCAACACCCGTATCATCGGACGGCGGCGTTCGAAACGAGATCGAAAACACCTTATTGTCGTCCTCATTTTTCACGTACAGAAGCTGTGCACCCGTCTGTACGTGCTCCATCCAATATCCCGTCGATCGGATCTCTTTTATCATACGGCTTTCTTTCAATCGAAAACCGTGAATAACATCACCAATATTCCAGTTCATTTTATTACTCCTTTTCTATTCTAAAAAGTCATCGGTGTCTGCGTCGGTGTTACCCAAGGCAATTGCGACACGATGTAGATGATAGCCGCTAATGCCAATACGATCTTAGTCAGCACTCCTGTCATCTGACCGACCGCCACACCGACTGCCACGCGACTTGCTTTATCTTTATCCTTTGCTTTCGAATACTCTGCCAGATAGCTTCCGAGGAAACCACCGCACACCAATCCAATGATAGACCCGATAAGCGGAACGATACTCGACCCGATCAATGCACCGCAAAAACCGCCGAATACCGCGCTGACCATAGCACGTTTCGATGCCTTCTCTTTTTTCGCACCCAAGAGACCCGCCAAAAACTCAACACTCTCCGCCAGCAGAATGAGGACGAGAACGATCGCCAGCGACTCATACGACAGATAAAGAAATCCACTCAGCGCCGCGTAAGCCAGTACGCTGAAAAACAAAAGCAAATTCCCCGGAAGCCCCATCGATATCAGCCCGACGCTCCCAAGCATCGCTATGATCAATACCACATTCGAAATCACCAATGCGCCAAATTCCATCTTCATTCTCCTATTCTAAATCATTCTTGGATATCCTTATACATATTCTAGGTTTTTTGCATTTTTCCTGTTTGGGTGACAACTCTCCGTAAATATAAAAAGAACCCCGGCTTATCTTTCGATGATCCGGGGTTCTCAATTTTTCTGTTTTATTTGAGTCTTGCGATCGCACGATATGCGATGTCGTTACGATAGTGAACGTCATCGAAGTGAATCGATTTGACTGCCGCATATGCGTTGTCTACAGCTTTTTGTACGTCGGTGCCGATCGCTGTTACGCCGAGGACACGGCCGCCGTTCGTTACAATATTGCCGTCTTTTGCCGCGGTGCCTGCGTGGAATACAGTCGCACCGAGGTCAGCCGCTTTGTCAAGGCCGCTGATGACATCGCCTTTACGATAGCCTTGCGGATAACCGCCCGCCGCCATTACGACGCATACTGCCGCGCCGTCTTTCCATTTGATGTCGAGGTCAGCGAGGTTGCCGTTGACACATGCCATCATAACTTCTGCCATGTCGCTGTCGAGGAGCGGAAGTACGACCTGCGTTTCGGGATCGCCGAAACGTGCGTTGAATTCAATGACTTTCGGACCGTTTTCTGTGATCATGAGACCTGCATAGAGACAGCCTGTGTACGGGATGCCTTCTGCTTTCATTGCTGCAAC
>JAFPBC010000305.1 GCA_017390595.1 Selenomonadales bacterium
GCGGGGCAACCGATCTCTTTGATGCACGTCTGACAGCCGATGCAGTTGTAGTTCGTGGTGCGCGTATGTTCGCCTTTGAAAAGCGCGATGCACGGCGAGCGGAAGATGATGACGCGGACGCCTTTTTCTTCGGCTGCTTCGCTGACGGCTTGTTTGGCGCGCGGAAGGTCGAGCGGGTCGACGATGCGGATGCTTGTGACTCCGACTGCTTCGAGGACTTTTTCGATCGAAATTTTTGCCGATACATCGCCCATCATGGTGCGACCGATACCCGGGTGGGGCTGGTGGCCTGTCATGGCGGTGGTGGAGTTGTCGAGGATGACGACGACTTCGTCCATGTTGTTGTATACGGCGTTGATGACGTTGGTGATACCGCTGTGGAAGAACGTGGAGTCGCCGACGAAACCGAAGTGTACGGCGTCGTGGCCTGTGCGTGCGATACCTTGCGGCATGGAGATGGCCGCGCCCATGCAAAGGCACGTGTCTACCATGTGGAGTGGTGCCGCGTTGCCGAGCGTGTAACAGCCGATGTCACCGCTGAATACGGCAGGTCTGCCGTTCATGGCTTCTTTGACCGCGTAGAACGATGCGCGGTGCGGACAGCCTGCGCAGAGCGTCGGCGGACGAACGGGAAGCTGGGGCGCGCCCTCGCCGAGCGTCGGTACGGCGGGTGCTTCGATTCCGAGGAAGTTCGCAATTTGGCTGCGCACGAGCGTGTGGCTGTTTTCGCCTGCTGTGATGGTGTGGCCTGTATGTTTACCGCATATTTCAATGTTGATATGTTTTTTGCCTGCGAGAAGGAGGAGTGCGTCCTCCAAGACAGGGTCGAGTTCTTCGATGACGAGTACGCGTTCTACACTCGCGAGGAATTTTTCGGCGAGCGGTTCGGGCAACGGGTACGGTGTTGCGACGGTGAGTACACGCACGTCTGCGCCGAGGTCTGCGAGGGCATCTTTCGTATATGCCGCGCTGACACCGCCTGTGACGATACCGACTGTGCCTGTGCCTTCGATGCGGTTATACGGATATGCGGAGAGTGTTTCTGCAAGCTCTGTTTCGCGAGCGAACAATTTTTGTTTCGCCATGAACGAAAGGCGCGGGAAGATGCACCAGCGGCTGTCTTTTGTAAAGCCGAGGCCTTCGCGGGAAGCGGGCGGTGCGGCTTCGATCGACGCGCAAGCGTGGCATACACGCGTCGTCGGACGAAGGATGACGGGCGTGCCGATGGATTCGGACAATTCGAACGCATCTTGTATCATCTGATATGCTTCTTCGGGTGTTGCGGGGTCGAGTACGGGGATGCGGGCATAGCGGCCAAAGTGGCGCGTATCCTGCTCTGTCTGCGACGAGATGGGGCCCGGGTCGTCGGCACAGAGGACGACGAGGCCTCCCTTGATACCGACATAGTTGATGCACATGAGCGGGTCGGAGGCTACGTTGAGGCCGACTTGTTTCATCGTGACGAGCGCGCGAGAACCCGCGACGGCCGCGCCTGCCGCGACTTCCATGGCAGTTTTTTCGTTGACAGACCATTCTACATATACATCGCTTGTGCGACGTTTGGCAATCGTTTCAAGGACTTCCGTCGATGGCGTACCGGGATAACCGCTGACGACTTTGACGCCTGCGGCAAGTGCTCCGAGCGCGATCGCTTCGTTTCCCATCAGAAGTTCTTTCATTTTCTCTCATCTCAATTCTTCTTGCATTTGGATGGCGACACAAAATCACCATCTTATTACTATATCATGTTTATCGCGAGAAGTCATGGTGTGTGCGCGAAAATCCTTTGATTTTTCGCTTTTTTGTACGATTTTAGGCATGAAAAGGCGTCATGGCGTATATGGATAACCATTCTATGGAAAAGGCGGTGTTCGTATGACGCTTGATGAGGTGACGCGCGGGATGTCGGTGCGTGTGGGGGCGATCGAGGAGAAGGAGGTGCGTGTGCAGGCACTCAGGCTCGGATTGACGGAAGGTGCGGTCGTGACGTGTACGGCGAATGTGTGGGCAGGGGCTGTCGTGCTCGCGCGCGGGGGACAGGAGTTCGCTGTCGGGCAGAGGCTCGCGGAGCGTATCCGCGTGTGGCCTGTGTCGCGAAGCGGTGGCAGGCGATGAATCGGAGGGACGGCTTTTTTCGGTGGCGGGGCGGTCTGTCTTGTGCGAGTCGGTCGGCGAACGGGCAGTCCGATGGCTCGGGCGATGATGGGCGGAAAGGTCGCCATATCAGAGGCAGGGCGGTCGATGATGGGCAAAAGGGGCACCTGCCCAACCATGGCAGGACGGTCGTCTTGGCAGGCAACCCGAACGTAGGTAAGTCCGTCTTTTTTACCGCGCTGTCGGGCATCTATCGCGAGGTGTCGAACTATGCGGGGACGACAGTCGATGTCGGGTGTGCGCGTCTTGGGCGCGATACGCTTATCGATACGCCGGGTGTGTACGGTATCGGTTCGGCAAGTGAGGAGGAGCGTGTGGCGCGCGAGGTGATACTGTCTGCCGATATCGTGATAAACATCGTCGATGCGGTGCATCTGTCCAGAGACTTGTTCCTGACGATCCAGCTCATCGAGATGGGGATACCGCTCGTCGTTGTGCTCAATATGATGGACGAGGTCGAGAAGAGAGGCATCGTCATCGATCGGGAAAAGCTGTCGCATCTCTTGGGCGTGCCTGTGATCGGCGCGAGCGGTGCGCTCGGCGTCGGCATTGATGAGGTCAAGCGGAGCATCGGCTCGGCACGCACAGGTCGCATTGATGATGATATGCGGGCGATGCTTGCGGAGGCGATGGCAGAAGGTCTGCCGCAGAGAACGGCACTTCTCTCGCTGGAGGAGGACGCATCGCCATGCGGGCAGGATGCGAAGAAGGGGAGCGTGCTGTCGTGGGACATGATGTCTTACGGGCGGTGCGGTGGTTGCGGGAAAGCGCGGCTCGGCTTGCTTGATAGCGACCGTCAGCTCGGTCATTTCAGGTCGTCCTTGCCTTCCCTGCGTGAGGAAATATATGTGCATCGTCGCGCGCGTGCCAACCGTATCTGCCAAGCAGTCGTCACTATGCAGCCGCACCGCACTGCGTTCGGTGCATATCTCGGCCGTCTGACGGTCGCTCCGATATCGGGCATGGCGATACTCTCTCTTGTGGTGGCGATGCTGTACCTCTTCGTCGGCGTATTCGTCGCGCAGGA
>JAFPBC010000306.1 GCA_017390595.1 Selenomonadales bacterium
GAATGGGGAGAATGAATGTAACTGTTGCTCTAATGCCAGAACAATTATCATCGGAATATTCGACAATATCCATACAGCTCCACTCTTCAATTTCAACATCTTTCATTTCATCATTTATCGGCTCGGGCGGACAAGGCGTAATAACCGCCGCTATCATCATGGCAGAAGCCGCTGTTGCCGAAGGCAAAGAAGCTGTACAGACACAGTCCTACGGCCCTGAAGCACGCGGTGGTGCTTCCAAAGCAGAAGTCATCATCTCCGATGCTCCCATCTACCATCCGAAAGTAACGATCCCGGACCTCCTCTTGGCAATGACCCAACAGGCGGCAGACAAATATATCAAAGACCTCGCGGCAGACGGCATCCTCGTCGTTGACGAAGACCTCGTACCGAACCTGCCCGAACATAACAATATCATCCGCGTGCCCATCACGCGCATGGCAGTCGAAGAGATCGGCAAAGACCTCTTCGCCAACATCATCGCACTCGGCGTCGTAACAAAAATCTCGGGCGACGTATCGCTCGACGCTGTACGCGAAGCAGTAGCAAACCGTGTACCGCCTGCGACACTCGAAAAAAATATGCAAGCATTGGAACTTGGTTTCAAAGCGGCTGAATAACAAAACAGAGAGGATAGCTCGTCTATCCTCTCTTTTTCTCTCGTTCTATCACTTTTTATGAAAAACGCGAGACCGATTTACAAATATAAAAAATATGGTATACTGATATAAGACGGTAAAGCCGTTATTTTATCGCCACGCAATGACGGAAATACATATACCGTATACGCGAAATGCCGACCATCTCCCCGAGCAGACCGCGTAAGAAAGGAGAATGATATGGGAGTATTTGAACGAACAGATCGTGAAAACATGTTACAAGAACTCGGGCGCATCTTCGGTGCCGACGATCGTGTAACGGGTATGATACCTGATACAGAAGGCGACCCGAGCAATACTGTAAGCTACGGCGGACAGTATTATCAGTATTTGGCACCGATCGCATCGCGCAGGTTGCCGCTCGTGAGCGGACTTGTGAATACGGGTAGGCAGCTCTTTCGGCCGAACGGTCCGCAGGAATTTGGCGCGATGTAAAAGACGGCTATACAAGGGGCAAAGAGGACTTTATCAAAGGTGTCTCGCTTGCCGACGACAGTACAGAGTTCATTGATAAGCCGGTGCGTCTTGCTGACGGTACGATAGGCAGTGAAGAGAAGGCACGCGGGTATAAGGGCGAAGGTCTCAAGGCATTTGGCAAAGGTATTGGTTACGGCATGGCGAATATCCCCGATGCGGTGCTCGGACTTGCCGTCGATGAGGATAATATCTTGCGCGCGCCGACACAGGGTATCAAACACGCACTCGAATACGAGCCGACAGGCGACGAAGAGGTAGACAGCGCACTTTCGGCGATGCATACGATGGGCAGTATCGTAGGCGAATCGGCAGGTACCTACGGGACGGGCAAATTGCTTGCAAGTCTGGCGCAAAAGGGTGTGCGTACTTTAGCACCGCACGTACCGCATATGGTCGATATGCCCGAATCGGTGAAAGCCATGATACCAAACTCGGCTTATAACATGATGGGACGTATACCGCATATCGAAAATGCGCTGAAAACAAAACGCGATTCTGATATATACCAAGCTGTTGCGGACGGTCTCATCGATGTAGCCACGATCTATCAGATAGCCAAGGAAGAAAACTGGGGCAGTGAAGAACTCGAGACGGCACTCGGATTGGCAGCCGTAGCAAGTTCGGGATTCGCGTTGGTGGATAGGCTCCCCAAGACGAGAGACTGGACACCTTCTGTGCCGACGGTATATCCGAAAAAACCGCCTGCGCCGACGAAGGATAGCATCAATCCGCACGTAGCCCGACTTGAGAGCAACAAAAAAGGGATCGTGCGCGACAAGTATAACAGTCCGAAATTTATCTTGCCGAAAAAACTCATTGATCCCAAGACCAAAGAGCCGTACCCGTGGGCAGTCGTACCGCATCAGATGGGAAAAGGCTACGATGCCGAGAAAAAAGAATTGCGCAGAAGTCAGGCTTTTTTGGATGCGGAGAAGGCC
>JAFPBC010000041.1 GCA_017390595.1 Selenomonadales bacterium
CGCTGTCCGTATGACATTCCGATCCGCGAGCGTCTTCGTCAGGTAGCGAAAGACTTGGGCTAAGCTCGACCGACGCATACCCGAATCTTGACGCGACCTTCGGATAAATGAGACAAAATACCGTGACCGCCCCGACTCCGACCATGCTCAAAAATACGCCGACGATGAGCGTACTTATGAGCGAAGACAGGGCGCGGTCTACGACTGCGAGGAACGACCCGACGAATAAAAACCCTGCCATCTGCGTCGCAAACAGCGGAGCGATGAGCGGGCGCGGGTCTATCTTCGTAACGAAATACCGCACATCAGACCACTCCTTTATCATAAGGATAAAAGTGGAACACGACTACATCATATGGGGGAAACTATGAACGACATCTACGATATCGCCATCATCGGCGGCGGTCCCGCAGGACTCTCGGCCGCCCTTACCGCACGCATCCGCGGAAAAAAAGTCGCGCTTTTCGAGCATCTCGACTTCAGCCGTAAACTGCAGCGCGCACACGACGTAGACAACTACCTCGGTATGCCGCATCGCACAGGTACGGATATCATGCGCGAGATGGCAGACCATGCACTGGCACACGAGCCCGATGTCATCCGTGAGAAGGTCATCTCCGTATTCCCCGGCAAAAAGAACTTTACCATCGCCTGCAAAGAAGAAATGTACACCGCGCGCACCGTCATCTTGGCAACGGGCGTCACGAGCGGAGCGCTTTTTGAGGGCGAAAAAGACCTTCTCGGCAAAGGCGTCAGCTACTGCGCGACGTGCGACGGAATGTTCTTCCGCGGAAAAACAGTCGCCGTCATCTCCTACGGAAAAGAAGGCGAAGCGGATGCCGCATACCTTGCGGACCTCTGCAAAGAAGTCTACTACCTTCCGCAATATCGCGATGAGATGAACCTGCGCGCAGATAATATCATAGTAGAAAACGTCATGCCGCGCCGCATCGAAGGCCAAAACAAGACCGAAAAACTCATCACGAGCAAAGGCGAGATGCACGTAGACGGCGTATTCATCATCCGCGAATCCGACCCTGTCGAAAACCTCGTCAGAGGTCTTAGCTTAGACGGCACACACATCGCCGTCGATCGGCAGATGCGAACGAACATCAACGGGCTCTATGCCTGCGGAGATTGTACAGGCAAACCCTATCAGGTATCAAAAGCCGTTGGCGAAGGTCTCGTCGCCGCCCTCAGCGCCGTAGAGTACCTCCACGAACAGGCAAGCACAGCCGAAGCGTAAAGACAAGGCTCACCGCCCCGAGCATCGGCAAGACCGACTGCACCAGCGTCGTAAACCCTGCCTGACTGACGGCGAAACATACGGCAAGCAGGAGGACCGAACGAATACGCTCCGACCGCACGAACGGCGTACACAGCCGACTTGTGCCGATGAGCGCACCGAGCGCGCTCGTCACCATCGACAGAGATAAGATGAGCGCGTATCCGCAGCAGCAAGACGCATCCTGCATCTCGGCCACCATCAGCATCGGTATCGGCTCGGCAAGAGCCTCCTCGTAGTGGAGCATCACCACGAGCAGAAGAAGCATGAGCAGAGCGGCAAGCGTCATGCCCGACAGCACCGCGCCCAAGCGTATCGCAGTCGCATCGCGAACAGACAGGCTCGCGAGAGCAGGCAGACACATCGCCAGATTGTACGACGCGTAATAGACAGAGTCTGTCAGTGCGGATATCGGCACAGGCGATACCGCCATCATCGGCAGAAGCTGTGCATGATGATAACAAAGCGATGCCGTCGTCATCACCGCCACGACAACGATAACGAGCGGTGAGACCGCCATGTTCGCAAGCGGAAGCATACGCTGACCGCCGAGCGACAGCATATAGAGCAGTACGGCAAACATAGCCGAGCCCGCGAACGCGGAAAGACCGAACGACGCACCGAGCGCACCCGCGCCCGACAGCATCACCGACAGCATCGTCAGCCAGAAGATGCCCAGCATCGCACGCATAACGACAGACGCTCTGCCGAACAAAAGGCGAAGCACATCCTCATGCCC
>JAFPBC010000307.1 GCA_017390595.1 Selenomonadales bacterium
ACTTCGTCAGCTGAATATGCTCCTTGTTGCCGACGATATCGGTACGGGACGGTGCGAAGGACGCGGACGAGACGAGCTGTTCGCCGAAGTATTCTCTCTGGCAGAATCTACCGCTCTCTATGTGCGCGAGCTGGCAGTAGGCGGGCGTGACCTTATGCCTATCATAGGTGACGGGCAGGCTGTCGGACGGATGCTCGATACGCTCCTGCACCGCGTGAGCCAAGGCGAACTCACGAATGAGAGAGATATTCTCTTGGCGGCGGCCGAAAAATCACATCGTCGACAAGCGGAAAAAACGTGCTCTGATCGGCTGAAAAATAGCGCGGATATCGATGATCTATGATACAATCATAACGTATCGGAAGATATGCGGAAGCGCCGATCGTGCTTTTTGCGTGACGGCATTTACGTCGCGTATGAGGATATCCCGCTTGGCGGAGAGCAAGATACGCGCAATGACGCTCGCGGAAAAGCGAAGTGCCTGAAGTGCATATCATAACGTGTTTGACACCATATTTCGCAATAAAACGGTCGTTTCGATTCAAATAGGTGACATCATTTTGACACCTGTCTACGGTGTGTATACATTGTTATTGACAGTGATATCAAACCGAGGTCGAAGAGAGAACGTGCGTTGTCCGAGAAGATGTACAGCGTGTGATCGAATAAAGAATATCCACATTATCCACAGATATCCACAGACGGAAGAGCCGTCCACAATGATTTCTGTGGATAGTTTTTAACGATACATGTCAAATGCCTTGAAAAATAAGCATTTATACACATATAAACAAAGTTATCCACAGAAATGAATAAAAAGTGGATAAGTCGTAAAAAGCCTGTAATAACAGGCGTGTAAGGGGATTTTTGATTGTGGACAAACAGGAGCAGACGATAAATGGCATGAACGGCGGTGAGCCGAATACCAAAAAACATAGCAAAGTACGTGCACCGCTCATCGAAGCGATGGAAGCCTATCACGCGCTCGACATGGCACCGTACCATACGCCGGGACATAAACACGGTGTGACGGTACATCCGTCTATGCGAACGATGCTGACGGAGAAGGGATTGCAGATGGATGTGTCGCTGATGAGTGCGCTCGACGATCTCAACGATCCCGAAGGCTGTCTTTTGGAAGCAGAGCAGATGGCAGCGAACCTCTACGGTGCGGAGGACGCTTTTTTCGCGGTGAACGGCACGACGGGTGCGATCCATGCGATGATACTCGCGTCGGTGCGGGCGGGCGATAAGATCATCGTGCCGCGTACGGCGCATCGGTCGGTCATCGGCGGTATCATCCTTGCCGATGCGATGCCTGTCTGGGTGCGCCCCGAAGTAGACGATATGCTTGGTCTGGCGCACGGCACATCGCCCGAAGCGTATTTGACGGCGATCAAAGCACATCCTGATGCGAAGGCTGTTTTTGTAGTCAATCCGACGTATTACGGTGCGTGCGGTGATATCAGAGAGATCGTAAGACTGGCGCATGAACACGGTATGGCTGTACTCGTTGACGAAGCGCATGGGCCGCATCTCATTTTTGCGGACGACTTGCCGATATCGGCGATGGAAGCAGGTGCCGATCTGGCGGCGCAGAGCACGCATAAGCTCCTGCCCGCGATGACGCAAGCATCGCTTCTCTTAAGACAAGGCGAGCTCGTATCGCGCGAACGGGTCTTGCAGATGCTCCAGTTGACGCAATCGACGAGCCCGAACTATATTTTGATGGCATCGATCGACAGTGCGCGCGCGCTGATGGAAGAACAGGGAAAAACGCTCATGGCAAGAACGCTTCGACTGGCACGCAGACTGCGCGATGAGGTCAATCGGATAGACGGTCTCTTCTCGTTCGGGAGAGAACGTATCGGAGAGTACGGCATCTACGATCTTGACGAAACAAAAGTGACGGTCACGGTAAGCGGTCTCGGTGTGCCGGGCGCACAGGCAGAAGAAGTCCTTCGCCGTAAGGGTATCGAAGCAGAATTGTGCGATTATCATAACGTACTGTTTCTCATTACGGTCGGCGATACGGATGAGTCGATAGATAGACTGCTTATCGCGATCCGCGAGATGGCAGACGAGCTGCGTACGGGGGCGGCACTTGACGATATCGCGTGCGATGAGATAGGCCTTCCCGAAGTGGTGACGAGCCCTCGGCAGGCACTCTACGCCGAGCGTGAGAAGATAGACTTCGC
>JAFPBC010000308.1 GCA_017390595.1 Selenomonadales bacterium
GCAGAATCGCAAAACTCTGTCTATTTTACGCGCGCGTATCGTACGCTCAAAAATAGTTTGTTATCCTAAACAAACTTATCAAGAGCTTGTCAAACAGCAAGCTCTTCTTTTATTTCTTACTTTAATTTTTCACTTTTTTATTACAGTATGACCGATCTTTTTACATCACAAATTATAATAATGTATAAAATCAAAAGGTATTATCTATACTAACATTTTTTCTTGATACTTTCGAAAAAATATCCTTGACGCCAGGTATGATTTGGAATAAAATCATTATAGTAAGATTAGGATTTTTTCTTATGCAAAGACGAAGAATTTTTCTCAAATATATGTAAGAGAAAGATTTTTCATCGGTTTTAAATCCAATATCTCATATCTATTTTAATTAACGAGGTGAATAGTCTTATGAAAAAATCTTTGTTGAAACGTTTCGTCATGCTTGGTGTTGCGGCAGCCTTCATTTCGGCAGGTGTACAAACTTACGATGTACCGTCGGTCGAAGCCAAAGTCGTTACTGACACATTCGACTTCCAGCCACACCGCGGTGGTCGTGATGCACGTCCGGAAAACACTCTCTACTCCTATGCATATGCAATGGAAATGGGTGCAACTTCGATCGAATGCGATATGCAGATGACGAAAGATGGCGTGATCGTAATGAGCCACAACCCGATCCTCAACCACGACATCACCAAAGACAAAAACGGTAAGTACATCGAAAACGGTAAATACGATATCCGCACGATGACTTACAAAGAACTTCAGAAATTCACTGTAGGCGATATCGATCCGACCAGTGGTTACTATGAAGGTCATGGTCAGACGCAGGTAACGTTCGACGACGCTAAGATCCCGACTCTCGAACAATTGTTCCAGCTCATCAATGAATACGGTGACAAAAAAGTTATCGTCAACGCTGAAACAAAAACGAATCCGGACCCGGCAGTTCCGGCTTACCATGCAAACGATGTAGACCCGGTCAAATTCGTAACGGAAGTAAACCGTCTCGTCAAAAAATACAACATGGAAGATCGTTTCACATTGCAGTCGTTCGACTGGAGAACTCTCATCGAAATGAAAAAAATCAACCCTGACATCACGCTCGTAGCACTCTGGTGCCAGCAACCGTCTTGGGGCAGAGATTCCGAATGCCTCCGTCCGTATGAAGAAGGCGCTTCCCCGTGGCTCGGCGGCATCGATATCGATGATTTCAAAGGCAACCCGTATCAAGCAGCAAAATCGATCGGTGCAGACATCGTATCTCCGTACGGCCCTGAGATCTCCCTTGAAAATGTTCAAGAAACACACGCTCTCGGCATGAAGATCGTTCCGTGGACGATCAATGATGCAGTAGAACTCGAATCCCTCCTTAACATGGGTGTTGACGGTATCATCACCGACAAACCGTGGATGGCTCGCGAAGTTCTTGAAAAACGCGGCGTAAAATTGAACCCGCCGACAGTAAACAAAGACAGCAAATACCACAGCGGTACAGCTCACATCGATGTACAGACGAAACGTCTTGCAGGTGGCGCTGACGCTTCTCACTAATCAATTGGTATTATATAACAATGAAAGAGGTTGAATCATTATGAACAAAAAACTTATCGGTATGATCACTTCTGCGCTCGTGATTGGCGCAGCAAGCACAGCACTTGCAAACCCGTTCTCCGATGTACCGGCAGATCATTGGGCATACGATGCGATCGATCAACTCGCTGCTGACGGTGTGATCGAAGGCTACAACGATGGTACGTTCGCAGGCGACAAAGCGATCACTCGTTACGAAATGGCACAGATCGTCGCTCGTGCAATGGCGAACTGCGACGGCGCAGATGCAGCTGACAAAGCTACGATCGACAAACTCGCTGCTGAATTCTCCGCAGAACTCGACTCTCTCGGCATCCGTGTAGACGCACTCGAGAAAAAAGTATCGGGCATCAAAGATTTCCAGATCGGCGGTAGCTACCGTATCC
>JAFPBC010000309.1 GCA_017390595.1 Selenomonadales bacterium
AAAATCGAGTGTAGGGTCTTAGATCATGTGATAGTTGTGGTGAATATAAGATGAGTGTTTTCGTTATGACATACAGTTTTATACAATAAAAAGTGGTTGCCAAAAATTGTTTTGCGGTATATACTGAAGATGTATGTAATACATACCTTGATAAGTTGAATATCGTATTGGATCAGGTTTCGCAAGAATTAATAGAGAAATCGGTATAAGCCGATGCGGTCACGCCGCTGTAATGCAGAGCAAACCCTACTAGAGCCACTGAGCGATCGGGAAGGCAGGGGGCGCGAGGAAGCAGAGCCAGAAGAACTGCCTGATTATCAATCACCGTATGGATCGATTCGGTCCATTGTACCTGCGAGCGATAGGGAAGGGGATTTTGAGCGTATCTTTATAGATATCTGCACACAATAGACCTTCTGCTTGATTGGCAGAAGGCTTTTTTATTGCAGTTTCGGAAGAATTCTCTTTTCTGTCTTCGTATTGATAACTACATATCTTATACGGGAAATAGGTGCGTGCTTGTCGTTGGCAAGTACGCTTAAAGGGGAATTTCGGTGAGAATCCGAAGCTGTCGCACAACTGTATTAGTGAGCTGTCTGTTTGCAAGCCTCTTACAAAGGAAACGGACGGCGATGACCTTGAGCCAGAGTACTACCTCTTTTCAACATCCATAAAGGCCTGTGCTGTACAGGTGGATCGACAAAATGAGAATGTCTTACATTAGTAAGTCATGATGTACCCCTTTTTTCGGAGAACTTATTTTCTGCGAAAGAAGGGGCTTTTATTTTGTCCGTCTATCGGTACAGCTTTTTCTTTTGCAAATAGGCTTTCCGTCGTATAGGGAAATATAGACAGATGATATAGATGTGGGGGAAGGTTTTATGAAAAAGAAAGAAACGCGAATGAGCAAGCGGAGAAGATGTTTGGCGAAGATGATCGTCTGCGGTATGGCGATCGGTATGATGATCACTCCGAGCGCACAGGCAGAAGAGATCATGGACGGAGGGCTTCTTGATACGATCACGATCGAAGCGGAGCGCCCTGACTGGGAAGAAAAATTATCTCCCGGCGCAGTGACGGTCATTCGTCCTGATGAGTACAAAGGCGAGCAAAAAACACTTCCTGATATGCTGCGCAAAGTGCCCGGCGTGCATGTCCGTGAGGTCAACGGTAAGGGACAATATACAACAGTCAGCGTTCGCGGTTCTACGGCGGCACAAGTCGGCGTATTCGTCGATGGTGTATTGACTAACCTCGGCGGGGACTCGGCAGTCGATATCTCGGCGATCCCGATCGATAACGTAGAGCGTATCGAAGTCTATCGCGGATATATCCCGAGCCGTTTCGCAGGCACATTCATCGGCGGTGTTATCAATATCGTAACGAAAAAACCGCAGGATGCCACCATGAGTGCAGAGCTCGGCAAGTCTAGCTACGGTGGTGACAAAATGGCTTTCGAATACGTTACACCGCTTGGTGACGGTACGTTGATGGTCGGCACCAACTACGAATCGAGCGACGGCGATTTCAAATACAAAAACTATGGCGCATCGCGTGCAGTCTCTTCGCTCGAAGCACAGATCAATGCAGGACAAGCACAAGTAGACAGCTTCAACGTGACGAATATCGACAACTATTCGGGCAGTCTCGGACTGTCTGCGTCTGATATTGACTCGTTCAAAGCAGATACCAATGCATGGGTCAGCTATGTACAAGACAGCAACGGTTTTGCCAAAGATTACTATGACAAAGAGTACAATACCAGCCTCAAAAATCCATCCCGACAAGCCTTAGTCAATGCAGGTCTGACGGTAGAGCAGGCAAAAAACTGGGCAAATCTCAGCCCGGAAGTACAAGACGCGACACGCAAACAGATCGTAAACAACATCGTCAACAACGTCGATCCGAAT
>JAFPBC010000310.1 GCA_017390595.1 Selenomonadales bacterium
GCGAGGCTGAAGAACGGACGGATCTGTTTCATCACGTGCGGCGCAACGTGTGCCATGTTGACTGCCGTCATAACAGGTTCGCCTTTGAGTGCCGCTACGACACCGTAAGCTACGTCTACCGCGACGCCGATCTGTGCTTCTTTCGTCGACGCGCCGAGATGCGGAGTAACGACGATGTTGTCGCAGTCGAGGAGCGGATTGTCCATGTTGACCGGTTCACCGTCGAATACGTCGATCGCCGCGCCTGCGACTTTACCGCTTTTGAGGGCTTCAGCGAGAGCCGCTTCGTCGATGATACCGCCGCGAGCGCAGTTGACGATGCGAACGCCGTCTTTCATTTTTGCGATAGCTGCCGCGTCGATCATGCCTTTCGTCTGCGGCGTTTTCGGCATATGGAGCGTGATGAAGTCTGCTTTTTCATAAATTTCGTCTACCGTACCGATCTCGATACCGAGCTGTTTTGCACGTTCTTCGTTGAGGTACGGGTCGTAACCGATTACGTTCATTTCCATTGCGATAGCGCGTTTTGCGACGCCGCTGCCGATACGGCCCATGCCGAATACACCGAGCGTTTTGCCGCGGAGCTCAACGCCGACGAAGTCGCTTCTTCTCCATTCGCGTTCGCCTTTGAGGGACTGGTGAGCCTGCGGGATGTTGCGCGCCATAGCGAGCATCATTGCGACCGAATGTTCCGTTGCGGCGATGGTGTTGCCTTCCGGAGCGTTCAATACGATGATACCTTTTTTCGTAGCCGCTTCTACGTCGATGTTGTCGACACCGACACCTGCACGGCCGATAACTTTGAGGTTCTTCGCGGCTTCGATAACTTCTGCCGTTACCTTGCTTGCCGAACGAACGATAAGACCGTCATAGTTGGGGATCTCCGCGAGAAGCTCTTCCGCGCTGATCTTTTTGCGCGCCTCTACTTCAAAATCCTGTTCCAAGATCGCAATACCTTTCGGCGATACGCCGTCACATACTAATACTTTCATTGTTGTCATCTCTCCTTATCTCTATTGGATGTCTCAACGCAAGACCTACACGCTCGATCCCGCTCGGCACCCCGATAATAAAAAAATCCCGCCCCTAACATTGGGGCGAGATATCTATCCCTGCGGTGCCACCCAGTTCAGACGCATATGCGTCCCTCCGGTTCGCGGTATCGGGCGAAACCCGTTCGGCTCATCGCCGAATGCTTACGGGCGGAACCATACATCTGCCTGCCGACTCACACCGACCGTCGGCTCTCTGAATGAGGCTCTTGTGCACAGCTTCCCGTTCATTGCGTTGTCTGTTTTGCGTTATTACATATCCATTATAGTCGTACATCTGTCTTTTGTCAACGCTTTTTCTGTGCAGAAATTAAAAATATTTCTGCCAATTTCGCCCTTGACAAATTTACACATCGAGTTAGAATTAAAAGAAACAGAACTATTTTTCGGGGAGGTTTTCACCATGAACCGTATTTACAACTTTAACGCGGGCCCTGCAACGCTCCCGCTCGAAGTACTCAAACAAGCACAAGACGAATTTTTGAATTTTGATAACACGGGTATGTCCATCCTTGAGATCAGCCATCGTTCTCCGTCTTATGACGAAGTAAACAACCAGGCAGAAGCTACGATGAAAGAGCTTCTCGGTCTCGGCGATGATTATCAGGTACTGTTCCTTCAGGGCGGTGCCAGCACGCAGTTCGCTATGATGCCGCTGAATTTCCTCGGCGAAGGCAAAGTTGCCAACTATATCCTGACGGGCGCATGGTCCGAAAAGGCTCTCAAAGAAGCTAAAATGATCGGTCAGACGCACGTTGCGGCTACGACGGAAGACGGCAACTATGTCCGCATCCCGTCGATGGATGAGATCAAACTCTCCGACAATGCGGCATACGTACATATCACGTCGAACAACACCATCTTCGGTACGCAGTGGCAGGAACTCCCGTCCTTCGGCGATGTTCCGCTCTTCGCTGATATGTCGTCCGATATGCTCAGCCGTCCGTTCGACGCAAGCAAATTCTCGCTCATCTACGCAGGCGCGCAGAAAAACCTCGGTCCGTCGGGTGTGACGGTCGTTGTTGCTCGCCGTGAGCTCTTAGAAGCGGCTCCCGCTAACGCGAACATCCCGACGATGCTCCGTTACCAGACGCACGCTAAGAAAAACTCGCTCTACAATACGCCGCCTTCGTTCAGCGTATACATCGTCAACCTCGTCCTCCAGTGGCTCAAAGCCAACGGTGGTCTTGAAGGCGCACAGAAACGCAACGAACAGAAAGCAAAACTCATCTATGATGTCATCGATGCATCGAACGGATTCTTCCGCGGTCATGCACAGGCTGACAGCCGTTCCCGCATGAACGTAACGTTCCGTCTTCCGAGCGAAGAGCTTGAAAAACAGTTCGTCGCAGAATCGAAAGCAGCAGGCCTCGGCGGTCTCAAAGGTCACCGCAGTGTCGGGGGCTTGCGCGCGTCCATCTACAACGCAATGCCGCTCGAAGGTGCACAGGCACTCGCTGACTTCATGGAAAGCTTCATGAAGAAAAACGGTTGATAAGTAAAAGCAAAGCCTCGCAAGGGAATGACCCTGCGGGGCTTTTTGTTTTTGGTATTATTTTGTTTTATGTGGTGCGTATTGAAATCGCAAAGCCTGCTTTTTCACAGCAGATAGCATCTCCCTTCTCTTTAACTTTCTTTGTCAGCAAAGAAAGTTACAAAGAAACCGCATCGCTCTCGAAAAAGGACTACTACCTACTGCCATCACTCAATTCCTTTTTCAAAGGCGATGGTTGCGCCGATGGAAGTTTTATCATAGTTGAGAAAAGAACGTGATGATTGCATACGCAATCATCAATATACTTTTTCCGTTCCAATCCTTAGCACGTAACTATCATCTGCGTTCCACGCTTTTTGAAGCGGTGCAGTTCGTTATAGCGTAGGCTAACGTCCGCTTCAACAGCGTGTGCCTTTTTTGTTACTTTTTGGGGCAAGCCAAAAAGTAA
>JAFPBC010000042.1 GCA_017390595.1 Selenomonadales bacterium
ATCCGAATCGATCTCTTGCATATCGGGCAGATATGTCATGCACCTCTGCATCATCTCACCTCCTCATCAAGAAAGCCCGTCAACGGCGAAGAAGCATCGCCGCCACGCGCAAGCACACGTCCGAGTCCTGCCAGATATGCTTCTCGGCCTGCTTTGACAGCCATGCCCATCGCACGTGCCATACGAACGATATCGCCCGCCGTTGCGATAGCTGTATTCGCCATAACAGCCGCCGCGCCCATCTCCATTGCCGCACACGCTTCGGACGGACGACCGATACCCGCGTCAACGATGATGGGAAGGTCTATCTCGTCTATCAATATCTCGATAAAATCGCGTGTCGCAAGGCCTTTGTTCGAGCCGATCGGCGAAGCAAGCGGCATCACCGCGGCCGCCCCCGCGTCACGAAGATCGCGTGCCACATTGAGGTCGGGATACATATACGGAAGCACGACGAATCCTTCTTTCGCAAGCATCTCGGTCGCTTTGATCGTCTCGTAATTATCGGGCAAAAGATAACGCGAATCACGGATGACTTCTACCTTTACAAAATCTCCGCAGCCGACAGCGCGTGCCAAACGAGCGATACGCACAGCTTCGTCTGCCGTTCTGGCACCCGATGTATTCGGCAATATCGTCACGCCTTCGGGGATATAGTCAAGAATATTATCCGTTCCGCCGACATTCGCGCGACGAAGAGCCAACGTGATGATCTCGGCACCTGCTTCTTCTACCGCCGCCCGAATAAGCGGAAGCGAAAATTTCCCCGATCCGAGAATAAAACGCGAATCAAATTCATGTCCGCCCAATACCAATTTATCTGTACTCATTACATACATCCTCCTATTCTTTTCCCAATATCAACCGTACAGCCATATTCGCTTGATGCCCCGCACATATCATCACACGCGGTGCCATAAGCGCAAGCCCGTCCGACAAGTCGCTCGTGCGGTCTCCGCAGATATAGAGCCTCCGATTCACGCGCTCGGTGCGAATGTCATTGCTGTCACCACAGCCGACCATGCCCGATGCCGCTATTACAATACTGTCTTTCGTTCTCGTCAGCATCGTATTGACAAGCATCGCTTTTGCCGCCGCATCATCAAACGCTTCAATAATAAGCGTATCATCGCGCAAAACATCGACCGCGTTGCTCTCATCCATCCGAATGTGCGTCGCCACCACATGACAATACGGTTGTATCGTCTTTAGTTCCTCGCGAAGTGCATCGACCTTGCGCTTTCCCAAATGACATATACGATATACTTGCCGATTGAGATTGCTCGGTTCAACGATGTCACAGTCTATCAAATGAAGCGTCCCCACACCGCATCTCGCGAGCATGACAGCTATTTGCGACCCCAGACCACCAAGCCCCGCTACCGCCACACGCGCCTGCCTTAACTTATGGCTGACTTCGGGCGTATGACGCATCGCAAGCTGACCCCACATCTCATCTTCCGATATCATCTCAGCCACCTCCTACGAATCGCACGACTTCTGCGGTATCGCCGTCATCAAATCGCACCGCGTCAAACGACTCACGCGGGACGATATCTCCATTCAGCTCGACCGCAACGACCTCTGCCCGATATCCTCTCGCCTGCAAGTATTCTGCGATCGTCATACCAAGCACATCAACTTCTTCTCCATTGATACGGATCATAGCCCTCACTCCTTCCAGAGAAAACGAAAAAGCCACACGAAGACTTACACCCGTGGTGGTGTACCCCTTCGTGTGGCTTTCGCTACACTCTACATTTATTATACCAAAAAATGTATCCTCTTTCAACTGTTATCTGGTACAAAAAACCACTTTATGCTACAATAAAGACAGAATAATCGCACGAATCAAAACACACTAAGGAGGACTCTTACTATGCAGTTTGCTCAACGACTCAGCCGTCTCGGCACCGAAAACGCTTTCGAAATCCTCGCCGAAGTCAATAAACTGAAAGCAGAAGGAAAAGATATCGTCAGCTTCGCTATCGGCGAGCCCGATTTTGAAACACCCGATAATATCAAAGAAGCCGCTGTCCGCGCCCTCTACGACAATCAGACTCATTACGGTCCGTCGAACGGTATCCTTCCCTTACGCGAAGCCATCGCCAAACATATCTCCGAAACACGTCATATCGACGTCAACGCCAACCAAGTCGTTGTTATGCCGGGCGGCAAACCGATCATCTATTACACGATCCATGCCCTCGTCGATGAAGGCGACGAAGTCATCTATCCGAACCCCGGATTCCCGATCTACGAATCGGTCATTCGTTTTGTCGGCGGCATCCCCGTTCCCGCACCGCTGTCGGAAGCCAACGGTTTCTCGTTTGATATCGAACGCTTAAAACAGCTCGTTTCTCCAAAAACGAAGCTCCTTATCTTGAACAGTCCGCAAAACCCGACAGGTGGTATCATCTCGGCAGAAGATCTCGCAGAGATCGCACGCCTTGCCGAAGAATATGACTTCTGGATCCTCTCCGACGAGATATACAGCCGCATCGTATACGACGGCGAATTCCGCAGCATCGCATCGCTCCCGAATATGGCAAAACGCACCGTTATCCTTGACGGGTTCTCCAAAACGTATGCCATGACAGGCTGGCGTCTCGGCTACGGCGTCATGAACGAAGAGCTTGCCAAACAAGTCGCCAACCTTGAAACGAACTGCGAATCATGCACGAATACATTTGTTCAGTACGCAGGCCTCGAAGCCTTGACAGGCCCGCAAGATTCTGTCGACGAAATGGTAGCCGAATTCAAAGCACGCCGCGACCTCATCGTAGATGGGCTCAATGCGATCGAAGGATTCACCTGCCAAAAACCGAACGGTGCCTTCTACGTCTATCCGAACGTGACCGAGGCTTGCCGTCTTCTCGGTCTGCCCGATGCAAAAGCGCTCCAAAAATATCTTCTCTATGAAGCAGGCGTTGCCGTTCTTCCGCGCACCGCTTTTGGTGCCAAGCTCGAAGACGAAAAGGAAGAATATATCCGCTTCTCCTATGCAACGAGCCAAGACGTGATACGCGAAGGCCTCGCTCGCATCGCCAAAGCCA
>JAFPBC010000043.1 GCA_017390595.1 Selenomonadales bacterium
GCAGGTGTCCATACACCGCGCAAGATCGGTCCGATGCTCAAGCTCGCCGATATCATCGTCGTGACGAAAGGCGATATCGTATCGCAGGCAGAGCGTGAGATATTCCGCTACAACATCCTGCAGGCGAATGCAAAAGCGACTGTCATCTTCGTCAACGGCATCACAGGCCAAGGCGCATTCCTCCTCAAAAAATATCTCGAAGAAGCACCTAACATCACATCGCTCAAAGGTGTTCGTCTCCGCTTCACGACACCTGCCGCCGTCTGCTCGTACTGCACGGGCGAAACACGTATCGGCACGATGTATCAGATGGGTATGCAAAAACGAATGGAGTTCCGATAATGAACGATATCAAAACGACACTCACCACCGAGACCATCTCTGCCATCATAGGACAGTATCCGCAGACGGCAGAATTTCTCGCGAACTATAACCTCTCCCACCTCGCACAGGACGAGACGATAGCGACCGCTATGAAAGCCATTCCGAAAGAAGAGCTCGAAGAATTCGGTCTGACGGCAGAAGAGCTCGTCGAACGTCTCGCCGACTTTCTTACCGCGCTCTATGCCAAACGCGAGACCGAGGATATCCGCACCGTCACCATCATCGGCGGACAGAACAAAAGCGGCGAAACTGAAAATATCGCGCTGACCGTATCGGCAGGAGAGATCATCTCTATCGTAGGGCCGACAGGCAGCGGTAAGAGCCGCCTCCTTGCCGATATCGAATGCCTCGCGCAAGGCGATACGCCGACGAAACGCACCGTCCTCGTCAACGACAAGCCGCTCACGCTCGCAGAACGATTCCGCATGGGCACACACCTCGTCGCCCAGCTGTCGCAGAACATGAACTTCATCCTCGACATCAGCGTTGACGAGTTCCTCGAGATGCACGCAAAAAGCCGTCTCATCAAAAACAGCGCGCCCGTCATCGATGCGTGCTTCGCCGCCGCGAACGAGCTGGCAGGCGAACCGTTCACACGCGAGACAAAAGTGACACAGCTGTCGGGCGGTCAGTCTCGTGCGCTGATGATAGCCGACACCGCCTATATCAGCGAATCGCCCATCGTCCTCATCGACGAGATAGAAAACGCGGGCGTTGACCGCGAACGCGCGCTCGCCGTCCTGACGAAAAACGATAAGATCGTCCTCATCTCCACGCACGACCCGCTCCTCGCCCTTCGTGCCGACCGACGCATCGTTATCAAAAACGGCGGCATCGCCGATATCATCGAGACCTCCGAGGAAGAAAAAGCCTCCCTCGCCCATATCGAGAATCTTCAACGGACACTCTCTGCCGTACAGCACGACCTGCGTACAGGCAGACGCATCGAACATATCGATAAATAACACAGATACCCTACGTTTCACGTGAAACAGAAGGTATCGGCAAGCACACAAAAAGCCTCTCCGCAATATGACGGAAAGGCTTTTTTTATATTCGTTTCACGTGAAACTGTCTACTTATTACGCGGTACTTTCATCGTAACGGTGATGGCATCGCGTTCTTCTCTCTCCTCTACTTCTACGTGGAAGCCCGATCTTTTCATCTCGCCGATGATGTTATTGAGCGTATTGAGGAAGATGCGCGCATCGCGAACGAGCCGTATGACGTTCTGTTTTGGCGGTGTCCGCGATGCTGTGTGCGGCTGTTTCGCCCGTTGGATCAGCTCTTCTGTCTGGCGGACGGTCAGTTTCTGTTTGCAGACTTCTTCCACGACAGATATCTGCATCCGTTCATCATCGATTGCAAGAAGCGCGCGTGCATGACGCTCGGACAGTTTTTCTTGCTGTATCCGCTTTCTTACCGCGGGCGAAAGTCTTAAGAGGCGCAGTTTGTTCGCGATGGTCGACTGTTTTTTGCCCATACGGAGCGCGAGCTTCTCCTGCGTAAACGAAAATTCCGTCAGAAGTCTCTCAAGACCTTCGGCTTCCTCAAAAAAATGCAGATCTTCCCGCTGCAGGTTCTCGATCAGTGCGATCTCTGCCATCTGTACATCGGTCATCTCTCTGACGAGCACGGGCACATCGTCACATCCTGCCAACTTCGCCGCGCGAAGCCTTCTCTCGCCTGCGATGAGCTCATAGCCGTACGCTCCTTTTCTGACGAGAAGCGGCTGCAGTATCCCGTATTCGCGTATCGACTCGGACAGCTCCCATAATGACTCTTGGTCGAATCGTTTGCGCGGTTGGAACGGATTGGTGAAGATATCTTCTATCTTGACGCACAGTACGGCATTCTCCGCGACGATCGTCCTTACGCGAGGTGCGCGTTCTGCCCGTGTTTCTTCCTGTATGCCTGTTATTTTCAACAGCTTGCCCAATGTCTTCACAGAAAAAATCAACCTCCTAATAATTTCCATTTATTAGGAGGTTTCGTCATCATATTGCTATATTCCTTTTTTAAAGGAGCGGTTTTTTTTCGGCGACGGCAGGTCGGCGCGGATACGTTTTCGGCGTGGGGCTTACTTTGCGTATCACGACGATGGCACGTTTGTCGTCGAGTTCGGGAAGGGATATCTCTCTTACCTCTTCGATCTTACCGCCCAAGAGGAAGATGGCTTTTTTGGCTTCGTCGACTTCTTCTTGGCATTTCGCGCCCTTCATGGCGAGAAGGACACCGCCGACTTTGACGAACGGCAAGCACCATTCCGCAAGGCGATAGAGTCTTGCGACGGCTCGGCTGACGGCAACGTCGTACGAATCGCGGTGGGCGCTGTCGCGTCCCGCATCTTCGGCTCTCGCATGGACGAGCAGAGCTTCTCTGCCGCACAGTTTGAGCGTCTCGTCAAGGAATGTGAGACGTTTTTTGAGGGAGTCGAGCAGTGTGATATCAAGATGCGGCTGATAGATAGCGAGCGGTACACCGGGGAATCCCGCGCCTGTGCCGACGTCGATGACAC
>JAFPBC010000004.1 GCA_017390595.1 Selenomonadales bacterium
CGATGTTATCAACGCTGGCATAGTTGCCTTGTGCGCGAGCTACGATAGCTTCTGTCATGCACACTACATCTCGATCTCTCGGAACGAGACCTTCTACATTCATAGCTTCAACGACGGTGTTCGCGACGATCTCTGTCAAGTTGTCTCCCTGGCGGATGATCGGTGCGCGAAGCCCCATCGAAACTGTACCAAATACTCTGCCCATAATCATTACTCCTTGCATAAAACAGTTGCGTTATACGTTGTACAGACACATCTATACAACAATATATTATATAATATAAGGTAATTTTTGTCAAATAAAAATTGGCATTCTGTATAGTCATTGTGGCTGCATATGGAGATTTTTTGTGAGAGAAGGCATAAAAAAATACGGAAGAAGTTCTTCCGTATTTTCTGTATCAACGTTTAAGGGAACTGCCTCATGTCGGGGCAGTTCAAGGACATTCGTTTTTGCACCGCGGTAAGATGCCCGATGGGCAACTTCTTACTTGGCAGAAGCTTGTTCTTGTGTTTCAGCCAAGACACATTCGACCAAGTCGCGGACTTCCTCCATGTTTTCACAGAGGTTGATGAGTTGTAATACCGAGCGTAATAATCCATAGTCTTGCATACATTTCCTCTCCCATCTTTTAATGTTATGTAATGGACCTTACATTTTTATTGTAGCAGATGGGGTGTACGATAAAAGTGCCAATAAAGTAAAAATGCAATAAAAAAATAATTTTTTTTGCTGCGTACAAGGGAAAAATTCCTGAGAACGAGCGTTTTAAATGTTGACTGTGATAAACTACTATGATACTATGAAATTGAAAGAATATTCAATAAAATAGAATAAAAAAAGTGAAGTAGGAGGGAATATGAAATGACACAACACTTACCTTTGTCTGTGCGCGTTCCGATCGAGCAGGACAATCCCAGTATTTGTCGTAAGGAAGAGCTTTGTATCAAATGTGGTCAATGCAAAGTTGTATGCACCAATGATATTGGTGTTCATGGGACTTATACGTTGGCACAGACCGGCGGTAAAGCGATCTGTATCCATTGCGGACAATGTGCCAATGTATGTCCGCCTGCCAGCATTACAGAGGTATATGAATATCAGGCTGTTCGCGATGCGATCAAAGATTCGGACAAAATTGTGATCGTCAGCACATCTCCGTCCGTAAGGGTAGCGTTGGGGGAAGAGTTTGGTATGCCCAAAGGGGCGTTTGTTCAAGGTAAAATGGTTGCGCTGCTCAGAGCGTTGGGTGCAGACTATGTACTTGATACCAACTTCGGTGCCGACTTGACGATCGTGGAAGAAGCCAGTGAATTGGTACGACGCATTACTACGCAAGATAAACCGCTTCCGCAATTTACAAGCTGCTGTCCTGCATGGGTGAAGTTTGCAGAAACGTATTATCCGGAGCTGTTGCCGCATATTTCTACGGCTAAGAGTCCTATCGGTATGCAGGGGCCTACGATCAAAACGTATTTCGCGCAAAAGATGGGGATCGATCCGAAAAGAATCGTCAATGTCGCATTGACTCCTTGCACGGCGAAGAAGTTCGAGATCCGTCGTGAGGAGATGAACGCGGCAGGCCAAAAACTGGGTATAGATGATATGCGTGATATGGACTTGGTCATCACGACCAGAGAGCTTGCTATGTGGGCCAAAGAGGTCGGTATCGATCCGAATACGTTGGAAGACAGTGCGTATGATCGTCTGATGGGAGAGGCATCGGGGGCCGGTGTAATATTCGGTAATACCGGCGGTGTTATGGAAGCCGCTCTTCGTACAGCATATTCCTATATTATGAAACAAGAACCGCCTCAGGCTTTGCTCGATCTGCAACCTGTTCGCGGTTATGACGGATTGAGAGAAGCCAGCTTGGAGATTGGCGGCATGACTGTCAATGTTGCAGTCGTTTACGGAACAGCCAATGCACGAAAAATGATCGAGCTGGTTCAAAAAGGTGAAAAAGAGTATCATTTTATCGAAGTTATGACCTGTCCCGGCGGCTGTATCGGTGGCGGCGGACAGCCGCGTGATTTGGAAGTGAATGCCGATGAGAGCAGACAGGCTCGTATCGCCAGCTTGTATCAGCGTGACGCTTCGATGAAATTACGTTCCAGCCATGAAAATCCGGAGATCAAACAGCTTTATCAAGACTTTTATGGTGAACCGCTGAGCGAATTGGCGGAAGCTATGCTGCATACTATCTATCAGGATCGCAGCGGCGATCTGAATCAAGGAGGAGAATCAGTTATGGAAAAATGGAAATGCAAAGTCTGCGGACACATTCATGAAGGCGCAATTACAGCTGATTTTGTTTGCCCGCTTTGCAGACAGCCTGCAAGTGCTTTTGAAAAGATCGAAGCAGCATCTGTTGGTGTCAGCAAATATGCAGGAACGCAGACCGAGAAGAACTTGGAAGCTGCTTTTGCCGGCGAATCGATGGCACGTAATAAATATACCTTCTTTGCCGCAATCGCTAAGAATGAAGGCTATGAGCAGATCGCAGATCTGTTCTTGAAAACCGCGGAAAATGAACGCTCCCATGCTCATATGTGGTTCAAAGAGCTTCATGGTGTAGGCGATACGGCACACAATCTTCTCCATGCCGCTGAAGGCGAAAATTACGAATGGACAGATATGTATGACGGATTTGCCAAAACGGCAGAAGCAGAAGGATTCCCTGAATTGGCTGCCAGATTCCGCTTGGTTGCTGCTGTCGAAAAAAATCACGAAGAACGCTATCGTGCGCTTCTTAAAAATGTAGAGACAGCGGCTGTCTTTGCTAAGAGCGAAGTCAAAGTTTGGGAATGCCGTAATTGTGGTCACCTTGTGATCGGCACCAATGCACCTGACAAATGTGCTGCTTGTGATTATTCTCAGAGCTTCTTCGAGATCCACGCAGAAAATTATTGATCGATATTGATGACGATGCGGCCCCGCTGAATATTCGGCGGGGTCGTTTTTGTTTGCGTGATAACGAAAACGAATCAATAAAATAAGAAAAAATTATTGGGATTGGTAATATCTTTCTTTTCTTTTAAATAGAGGCATGATATAATTACGTGGTGTCTATTATGAGTAGACATAAAAATCGAATAACATTCAAGATTGTCAAAACAAGGGCGTTATGACTAGTGGTGTCGTAATGTCCTTTTTTGGTGATGAATGATAAGGAGTGTTATAGAAAAGCGGCATAGTATGCCAAATACCGTATAGATTCATACTACATGAAGAAGGATGTTTTATACGGACAACTTAATAAGAAAGAGGGAAAGATAATGGATTTATTGGGTTCTATTGTAGGTAGTATCAACAACATTATCTGGTCGTACGTATTGATCGGTATGCTTGTTTGTATCGGTGTTTACTTTACGTTGGCGACCAAATTCGTGCAGATCCGTCTCTTGGGTGAGATGATGCGCTTGATGACGCAGAATGCCGGCTCAAAAGGTGACAAACATAAGGTCTCGTCATTCCAGGCGTTCTGTATCAGCACGGCATCGCGTGTCGGTGTCGGTAATATCGCAGGTGTTGCGATCGCTGTTGTCAGCGGTGGCCCGGGTGCGATCTTCTGGATGTGGGTGATCGCGATCATCGGTTCTGCGACAGGTTTTATCGAAAGTACGCTTGCGCAGGTGTACAAGGTTGAGGACGGCAGAGGCGGTTTCCGCGGTGGTCCCGCGTACTATCTCAAAAATGCACTCGGTCAGAAGGGTGTTGCCGTATTCTTCGCTATCTTGATCAGCATTACGTTCGGTCTTGTATTCAACTCGGTACAGGCGAATACGATCGCGCTTGCGATGCAGACGGCATTTAGCATTGATTGTACGACGATGGGGCTTATCCTTGCGGCAATGACAGCGATAACGATCTTCGGCGGTGTCAAACGTATTGCAAAGGTCAGCTCGGTGCTTGTTCCTATCATGGCAGGTATCTATATTCTTGTTGCGATCTATATTACGCTTGTTAACATCTCGCTTCTCCCGACGGTGCTCTCTACGATCATTACCAATGCATTTAGTGCAGATGCGGTATTCGGCGGCGGTCTCGGTGCGGCGATGCTTGCCGGTTTCAAACGTGGTCTTTTCTCGAATGAGGCAGGTATGGGTTCCGTTCCGAACGCGGCGGCTGCGGCAGATGTTTCGCATCCCGCACAGCAAGGTCTTATTCAGGCACTTGGTGTATTCTTCGATACGCTCGTGGTCTGCTCGTGTTCGGCATTCATCGTATTGATGACAGCTGACTATCACACGTTCGGTTTGACGGGTATCGAGCTTGTACAACGCGCGCTGGAATTACAACTCGGTTCGTTTGCTCCGAGTCTCTTGGCGATCTTCGTATTCTTGTTTGCCTTCACGTCTATCGTAGGTAACTACTACTACGGTGAAAGCAACATCGAATTCCTCCACTCGAGCAAAGTATGGCTCACAGGTTTCAGACTTTGTGTAGTCGGTATGGTAATGTTCGGTTCGGTCGCTAAGATCGCACTTGTATGGGATATGGCCGATCTCTTCATGGGTCTTATGGCGATCACCAACTTGATCGCGATCGTATTCTTGTCGAAACATGCGCTTATCGTATTGAAAGATTATTGCGCACAGAAAAAACAAGGTATCGTTGATCCGATCTTCCGCGCAAGCATCATGCCCGATCAAAAAGGTATCGTGCTTTGGAAAGATAAAAAATAAGAATAAAAAAGCTCCTGGCAAATTGCTTGGGGCTTTTTTGTTTCCTTTATAGATCATCGGGTGATAAGATAAAAAAACTCCTCGGCTGTTATTGCCGAGGAGTTTGTATGTTAGCTGAGTATCCAAGTTACGAAGTAAACTACGATAGGGATCGTGATGAGGAAGATACCGATAAGGTCGATGATAAAACCTGTACGGATCATTTTTGTAATAGGTACGAAACCACTTGCGTAGACGATTGCGTTCGGCGGAGTCGATACCGGAAGCATGAAACCGAGCGATGCCGAAAGTGCGATAGCAACAGCGACCGGAGTCGGATCGAAGCCTGCCGAGAGAGCTGCTGTGATACCGAGCGGGCCGACCATGTTCGTTGCCGCGGTATGAGACGCAAGTTCCGAGAGGAAGAGCGACAAGAGAGAGAATACCGCGATCATAACGAGAAGATTCGGTTCGCCGAGAGAGCTGGTGATGCCTGCGCCGATCCATTTGGAAAGGCCTGTTACATACATCATGTGGCCGAGCGAGAGACCACCACCGAAGAGAAGGAGCGTGCCCCATTCGATACCGTCAACTGCTTCTTTCCATTTGAGCGTATATTTGCGTGCTTTCCAGTCCGTCGGAAGAACGAAGAGAAGGAGTGCCGCAAGCATTGCTACCATAGATTCGGGAAGGATCTTGTTGTACGTTTTGAGGATCGGAGAATCCGAACCGAGGACGATGCTCATGATACCGGGAAGCACCCAAAGGAATACTGCCAAGCTGAATGCGATCGCGGTATTTTTCTGACCGCGCGTCCAACCACCGAGTTCTTTTACTTTCGCTGCGATCAATTCCTGTGCACCTTCGATGTGATCGACGTCAGCAGGGAACAATTTTTTGAGAAGCACATATGTAATTGCGAAGTAGAGGACCATAGCGAGGAAGCCCCATGTCATCCAATCGAAGAACGAGATGTGGATGTCTGCCATCTGATCGAGGAAGCCGAGCATGATCAAGTTCGGCGGAGTACCGATCGGTGTCAATACGCCACCGATAGAAGCGGCATATGCTGTCATAAGCATAAGACCCGTTGCGTATTTGTACTCGTGGAGATTGATCTCTTTGCCGTTTGCGGCGAACATTTCTTTGATAGCCATGAGAAGCCCCATTGCGATCGGCATCATCATTGCGGCAGTTGCCGTGTTGCTGACCCAACCGGAGCAGAGCATCGTTGCCAGACCGATAGCCAAGAAAATTCTTGTCGGGCTGGAACCGACCCATTTCATAGAGAGAAGGCCAAACGAGAATCGTTTGTCAAGACCGTGTACCATCATGGCTTTTGCCAAGATGAAACCGCCCATAAACAAGAAGATGATCGGGCTTGCAAATGGCGCGAAGCCTTCTTTGATCGGAATGACACCGAATACGACAGCGAGAGATGGGCCGAGAAGCGATGTGACCGGGATCGGTACAGGCTCGGTGATCCACCAAAGCGATACGAGCGTCATGATAGCAAGTAACGTATGACCTGCATCTGTCAATCCTGCGATCGGCATCAGATATACTGCCAAAGCAAGAAGCGGCGCACCGAACAGACCGATCGTCTGACGGCGGTGGTCAAAATTGCCTTCGTCGATTTTTAAATTTTTATTTGTTGCCAACCTTAACACCTCATTATTTAAATATAAATAGTAATAATACCGCAATATTATATCAAAAATAATATGTGAATTCAAACACGTTTTGTCAAAAGTAAGCATAAAATATAATGTATACGTGATTAGAAAATAAAGAGAAATGCGACTGTTTTGAAAGATGGGATAATAAAAAGCAGTTCCGAGTCGGAACTGCTTTTTGTATTTAGATATTATCTGTGACGAGGGAAGGGTGGTTGATGCGGTGCGAAGAGTTTTTTTGTTTCGCGTGGAGATAATCCGACTTCTTCAGCGACATCTTCCCATGTGTTGTTGATACCGCGCAAGGAGAGGACGGTGAGGAGCGGCTTGTTGCTCTTCTTCGCGATGGCATTGGCTGCGGCGATGTCACGCGGATGATAGCCGTCTTTTAACAATGTTTTGAGTGTATGTTTGTTCATGTCGAGGCGTTCTGCCATATGTGCTGCGCGAATGTCGAATCTTGCTTCTTTGATCTGGCTTGGTGTGACGTTGTAGATCGCGGCAACTTCACGCCACGATCTGCCGCTGTCTTTCGTTTCAAGTACCGTTTCGAACGGTGTGCCCGATACTTTGGCGATCAAGGCTGCGTGTTGAAGCGAACGGAATCTCCAACCGTCATCCAAGTAGGAATGAACGACTTCACGGTCGAGTGAGAAGCTCTCCGCGAGATATTTGGCCGCGAATTTGTTTTGGAAATCGGAATCTTCATAGTGATCATGGAAAGAAGCACCTCTGTCTTCATAGAAGCATTGGTCGCCTGCTATGCAGGGCGGATCGTTGGGTGTATAACGCTCGTGATCCGACGGATGTGCCATTGCGGTCGATGCGCCGAACGATACGGCGATAATTGCTGCGAGGATAGCCGGGGCGAAATTTTTATGTTGGAAGAATCGTTTTTTCATAAGTAACATCTCCTTTTCTCTGATGTTACTATCAGTATAAAAAATGATCCTTTGAAAAGTCTTTTGGTTGGAAAATTTTTTCGAAAAATTATCGTTTCATCGCTTTGGCGATGCGAGCGAGGCCTTCGCGTATCACGTCTTGACTCGTTGCATAGGAGAAGCGGATATATTCTTCTGTTTCGTCTTCGAGCTTGGCACCGAAAGCGGTGCGCGGAAGAACGGCAACGCCTGCTTCATAG
>JAFPBC010000311.1 GCA_017390595.1 Selenomonadales bacterium
TACCGATTGTAACATTGAACGGCGAGAAACAGGCACCCTCGCGGCACAAGAAGATGACCGCTTATCGCTGCTTCCTTCCGGACCTGACGAGGTTCACGGGTCCCCTTTGCGCGAGACCCATCTCCCACCGCTCAATCTTACAATCGATGAATTTTGGATAAAAAAATGGCGGAGAGAGCGGGATTCGAACCCGCGGTACAGTTTCCCGTACACACGCTTTCCAGGCGTGCTCCTTCAACCACTCGGACATCTCTCCATTGTGCTTTCCAAAAGAAGCTATGTTGTTCTTGCACATCGGTGCAACACGATTATTTTATTAGATTCGGCTGTGTTTGTCAAGCGGTTTTTTCGATATGATGCGATATTTTTTCGCTGATGGTGATGCGGTCAGCCAAGCAGGGTCATCTAAAAATCGCTCTCAAGAATCCCACGGCACCAAAGAGTATGATCGTAAACCAAACGACCATCCCCATACGCCTTTCGGTTTCATTGGCGATCCGCTTACATTCCATGCGTTCTTCTTCTCGCTGTTGTTGAATTTCTTCTGCTTTTTTCTCACATATTTCTTCACCGCGCATCATGGCCTCCCATCTGCGCTGTTTTCCTTCGTAGTGGCGACGTACGGTGTTACGGCATTGTTCGGCACGGGCAAGTCGCGCATCTTCGCTCAGCTTTGTTTTGCCTCTTTTCGTCGGTTCTCGCTCCTGCCATTCCTGCCATGCGCGTTCGGCTTCGTCATACGCTTCTTGGTCCCATTCTTCAAAGGTCATCTCATCGCGGATCGTTTCGTTCATTGCCGCCGCTCCTTTCTTTAAGCGAATATCAAACGACCGAATAACGCTGTGCATACCGCGACTGCGATGAGCACAAGACAGCATCCTCCGCCCGACGGCATCATGCTTTTCGGTATCATGTCATGGTCGTCGTAGTAGCCCATATATCATCACTCCTTTATATACTATAATATATATTATATCATACTTTTTATCATAATAAAAGCACCCACCCGATAAAGAGTGAGTGCTTTTTTCATTTCTTAGAGTTCGTGTTTCTTCGCGAATCTCTGAACGATGCCTTTGATACGGAGGCGGATACGTTCGATGAGGAGGAAGAATACAGGGATGAAGAATACGCCGATGATGGTAGCGGAGAGCATACCGCCGACGACGGCTGTACCCATGGCGTTACGTGCCGCGGCACCTGCGCCTGTTGCGAGTGCAAGCGGGAGACAACCGATGATGAATGCGAACGATGTCATGAGGATCGGACGGAAACGAAGTTTGGAGCCTTCGACTGCCGCTTCGATAGCGTCCATGCCTTTGTCAAAACGCACTTTGGCGAATTCGACGATGAGGATGGCGTTCTTGGCGGCGAGACCGATGATCATGATGAGACCGATCTGCATATAGATACTGTTTTGGAGGCCTACGAGTGCTTGGGCCGCATAGGCACCGATGATACCGCACGGGATACTGATGAGTACGGCGATCGGGATGCTCCAGCTTTCGTAGAGGGCCGCGAGACAGAGGAATGCGAATACGAGTGCAAGCGCGATGACTTGTGCCGTTGCGTCACTGCTTTTCTTTTCTTCGCGGCTCTGGCCGGACCATTCTACTTGGAATCCGCTCGGGAGGACTTCTTTCGCGACTTCTTCCATCGCGGCAATGGCCTGACCGGAGCTGTAACCCGGTGCGGCGCTACCGTTGATCTGGATCGCGCGCGTTGCGTTGAAACGGCTGATGGTAGACGGTGCTGTTTCGAATTTCGGCGTGAGAAGTGTGTCGAGCGGGATCA
>JAFPBC010000044.1 GCA_017390595.1 Selenomonadales bacterium
GTATCAAGGGATGAAAGAGATATGCCGCGAGTTCGGTGTCAATCTCGTCGGCGGTGATACCGTCTCGACGAGAGGGCCTATCGTCTTGAATTGCGCGGTGCTCGGCGAGGTCGCGGAATCTCGCTTGCAAAAACGAAGCGGAGCGCGTGTCGGCGATTGGGTAGCCGTGACGAATACGCTCGGCGATTCGGCGGCAGGATGCGAGCTTCTGTTAAAACGCAAAGAAGTGTACAGCAAGGCGGAACAAGCCCTTATCAAAGCGCACGTCAAACCGTGTCCGCAGGTGGTGCTGTCGAAGGCTCTTGCCGAATATGCGACGAGCATGAACGATGTCAGCGACGGCTTGGCAAGCGAGTCGAACGAGCTGTCGAAAGCAGGCAATATCCGCATTCGTATCGACAAGGCGAAGATACCGCTTTCTGATGCGATGCGTGAGGCTTCGCTTGATAAAGACAAAGCAGATTACGCGCTCTACGGTGGTGAAGATTATCAGTTGATATTCACGATGCCGCCTAAGGAAACGCAAGAATTGATAGATGGAAAGATAACCGTGATCGGAGAAGTCGTAGCAGGAGACGCAGGCGTATTCCTTGCAGACGGTGATAAGACCGAGAGACTTTTACCGAAAGGGTATCAGCATTTTTAGGAGGAACCATTTTGGCGATTGATTTTATAACGCGAAAACCGGAAGAAACGTATGAGCTTGGCAGACGATTGGGCAGATGCCTCAGAAAAGGCGATGTGCTCTGTCTGGAAGGCAATCTCGGTGCGGGCAAGACGCTGTTGGTATCGGGTATCGCACATGAGCTTGGTGTGACCGACAATGTCACAAGCCCGACGTTTAATTTGATGTATACGTATCCGACCGAACCGCCTATTTATCATTTTGATTTGTACCGACTCGATTTTCCGGAAGAATTGGAGGATATCGGGTTCTATGAATATATCGGGCAAGATGGTATCGCGCTCATCGAATGGGCCGATAAGTTCAGCGATGTACTGCCTGATGATGCGGTCTGGTTGACGATCACGTATGGAAAAGAACCCGACGAACGCTTGTTCCATTTGGAAGGCGAACGTGTAAGTGAGTGGGAGAAGGAGCTGAGAGGATAATGATGATATTGGCAATCGATACGTCGACGCGTGTATCGAGCGTGGCTCTCGTAGAAGACGGTCGCGTTGTAGCAGAACTGAATCAAGATACGCGATTGACGCATTCGGAGCGATTGATGCCGCAGATCAAACAGCTTCTCGATATGGCGGAAAAAACGTCGCGCGACTTGACGGCGATCGCTGTCAGCATCGGTCCCGGCTCGTTCACGGGTCTGCGTATCGGTATGGCTACGGCGAAAACGATGGCATACGCGCTTCGTATCCCCATTGTCGGTGTACCGACGCTCGACGCGCTTGCGTGGAACTGCCCGCTTGACGGCGTACATCTCGTGCCGATGCTCGATGCGCAGAAGGGTAACGTCTATACGGCGCGTTATCGTTTCGAAAATGGTGAAATGATCGTGGAAGAGAGTGCTGTCGTACGTCCGTTTACGGAAGCGGTAGAACAGCTTCGCGCGTTCGGTGAGCCGTGCCTCGTCGTCGGCGAACGACAAGCTATCCGCGACGCAAGCATTTTGACTGGTAATGTAAGACAAGCACCGCCTCATCTTTTTGCACCGCGCGCGGCAAGCGTAGCGCTCTATGCCGAAGCGCGATTGGCAAACGGACAGGCGGATGATGTGATAGAGCTGGAACCGCTCTATATCAGACGAGCGGAGGCAGAAGTGTTATGGGAAAAACGACACGGGAAACAAGCGTAGCATATATCGTTCGTCCGATGACGGCAGACGATATCGACGCTGTCTGTGTGATAGAAAAGAGTTCGTTCTCGATGCCGTGGAGCAGAGAGTCGTTTGAACGCGAGATCAATGAGAATGCATTGGCACATTACTTTGTAGCGGAGATGGACGGTAAGGTCGTCGGCTATGCGGGCATGTGGATGATATGGGACAGTGCCAACGTGACGAATGTCGCGGTGCTCGATGAATATCGCGGATACGGTATCGGTACGGCGCTCGTCAAGACGATGGCCGATATCGTAAAAGAAAACGGTGCACAGACGCTGATGCTCGAAGTGCGCCGCAGTAACGAACGCGCACAGAGTGTCTATCGGAATCTGGGATTCACGGTATGCGGTGTGCGTAAAGGATATTATGAAGACAATCGCGAGGATGCGATCTTGATGGACTTGGATGTTACGAAAGACAGAGAGGAGGAGTAACGTGGAAGAACAGGTGAAACAACGCGGCAAATTGATATTGGCGATCGAAACGAGCTGTGACGAAACGTCGGTCGCACTCGTAGAAGACGGCCGCAAGATACGCGCGAATATCATTTCTTCGCAGGTACCGCTTCATCGTAAATACGGCGGTGTCGTGCCCGAGATCGCTTCGCGTAAACATATCGAGAACGTACTTCCCGTTTTGGAAGAATGTCTGACGGAGGCAGGTGTCACGCTTGATGACATCGACGGTATCGGTGTCACGTACGGTCCCGGTCTCGTCGGTGCGCTCCTCGTTGGTGTATCGGCGGCGAAAGCACTCGCTTTTTCGCTCGGCGTACCGCTTATCGGAGTGCATCATTTGGAAGGCCACATCTTTGCTAACTTTTTGGAGAACGAACAGCTCGAGCCTCCGTTCGTGGCACTCGTCGTCTCGGGCGGTCATACGGCACTCGTTCATGTGAAAGATTACAGCACGTTCGAGCTTCTCGGCGAGACGCGCGACGATGCGGTCGGAGAGGCGTTCGACAAAGTCGCACGTATATTGGGCTTGCCGTATCCGGGCGGTCCCGAGGTGGAGCGATTGGCAAAAGAGGGCGACCCTGATGCGATACCGTTCCCGAAAGCACTCTGTGAAAAAGGTAGTTTTGAATTTAGCTTCAGCGGATTAAAATCGGCGGTGCTGAACTATCATAACAGTAAGAAAATGAAAAACGAAGAGATCAACCCTGCCGATGTAGCGGCCAGCTTCCAGTCGGCGGCACTTGATGTCCTCGTGGCAAAAACGATGCAGGCAATGGAAGTCTGCGGCGTAAAACAGCTCGTCTTGGCGGGCGGCGTCGCGGCGAATACGATGCTTCGTGAAAAGCTGACCGAAGCGGCGGCTCAAAAAGGCATCGCATTCTCGTATCCGAACAAGATACTCTGTACCGACAATGCGGCAATGATCGCTTGTCGTGCGCATTATCTCTATGAAGAAGGACGATTCGCCGACCTTCATTTAAACGGCGTACCGTCTCTTCCGCTCGGCAAACGATAACGATAAGAAAAGACAGGTGACAACATGGCAGACATTGCGGCGATATGCAGAAGCATAACGAACTTAAATGACAAACAAATAGATATTCTTCATACGCTCGGGATCGTCTGTCAAGCATCGAGTGACTTGTGTCAAGGTCAAATAACCGTTTATACACGCGCTCGCAGTGTCGGTCGATTCGCTATCGTCAGACAAGTCATGCCGAACACGATATTTTATCAACATCGCAGCAATGCACAAGGCGAAACAGTCGCGGCGATGGAAGAACCGCTTATCTGGCACGTCATCACACATGGCGAGGCAATGTGCGGTCAACGTGAATGGACATTCGGCAAAATGGCGCGTATGCATGCATATCCGCTTCGAGACCAAGACGGCGAAGTCTTCGCGGCAGTCAGCTTTGAGATACAGCGCGAGATGACACAGGAAGCGGAGATACGCCTCGACACGGCATACAAGATGCTCTGCAACGCCTCGACTTTGGCGAAACAGGGCGCATTCCAACCGCTGTCGGCCAACGACGGTATCTTGATAGCCGACGATAAGGGAAAGATATTCAGTCACAATCATATCGCGACGAGCCTTTATCGTATCTTGGGTGTCTATCAGCTCAACGGCAGATACCTGTCGGAAAGACAGCTCAATCTCCGTTTTGCCGAAGCGGCGGAAGAATGTCACGTACCGCAATCGGCCGAGATAAAATATCGCAACATCATGTTGTCTCAGCGTTCGATCCCCATCGTAGCCGATGGCAAAGTCGTACGTGTCATCGTACTCGTTACCGATATTACGGAGATCAAAAAGAAAGAAAAAGAACTACTTATCAAGTCGGCTGTTATCCAAGAGATACACCATCGTGTGAAAAACAACTTGCAGACGATCGCGAGCCTTCTTCGTATGCAGGCGCGTCGCGCGGATTCCGAGCAAGTACAA